>JBKGXW010000073.1:0-12525 GCA_046546395.1 Halanaerobiales bacterium | reverse complement strand
TTATCACTTTACTATCTTATCACTTTATTATCTTATCGCCATATTTAGCCAGCAAATTGCCCAGTAATGGCCGCTTTATCTCTACCGCCTGATACTGACATAATTCCTGACAGCAGAAACAGCGGATACAGTTTTCCAGTGAAACTACTGGTTTTTTATCTTCCATAGTTATTACTCCTGGCGGACAACTTCTAAAACAGTCACCACATCCTATACATTTGTCATGAATAAATACTGGACGGGGTTTAAGAAGGGGTTCCAGTATCTTGACAAGAAAATCTGGCAATTTTCGGTCCAGTAAATTTGAAGACTGTATAGCCTGAGGTATTTTTACATTTTCAGCAGTTTTTAGCTTATCACCAAGCAGCTCGACATCATCAAGGCTAGCGGTAAGACCTTTTTCACCGGCTGCTTTAATTATTGGTGCCTTGCTAACAGGAGTAAGCCCAAGTAAATAAGCAACTGCCACATCAACAGCGTAAGGAGAATTACTGGCCAGAAGATACCCAAAGTTCCTCTTATCCCCCGAGGAAGGCCCCTCTCCCTCCATGCCCCAGATTCCATCTACAATATTGAGTGTTGGCTGTACACATAGGGACAAATCAACAAGTGTCTCGGAAAAGTGTTCAATTCTTGGCATCTTCAGGTGATATTCTGCTTTTAAAAGACCAGGTATTGCCCCAAAAAGATTTTTCACTGCTCCAGTAATCATGGTCAATCCATGTGTTTTTAATTTTGCTATATTAATTATTACATCTGCTTCAGTAATAAATTTCCCAAGGACAAAGGACTTATTTATAGTCCCATCATAAGATACATTAGTTTGTTCAGTATTATAATTTAATTTTGCACCTGCTTCTCTAGCTGCATCAGCCAGACCGGTAACCTGGTAAGCTCTATCAAGTATGGATCTATTAAAAGGACCTCCAGGGCTGTCTCCTATTATAGGAGTTGCCCCGGCATCCTTTACTTTTTGTGCTATAACTTTCACTAATGCCGGATGAGTAGTAATCATTGCTTCAGGGGGTTTATCCATCAGAAGATTGACTTTTAGCAAGACATTCTGACCTGGTCTGACAAAGACACCTATTCCTCCAATTAAGTCAAATAACTTATTCACTTTAACTCTAAGTAAATCTTCATTATAATCCTTACATCTTACTACTGATACTTTCTCCACATTATCGCCCACCTGATTTTTACTCTGTTTTCAAATCATATTGTGTTTAATAAAAACATTTGCATTTTGTAAATATTATATCATATAGACTGAATTTTAGAAAGCATCAAGCACCTATTAAAGAGCGAATGTTCCCTGTTCTCCCATTATTACTTCAAGGATCTGTTCTTCCATTCCTGTTTTTGCATTTATATAAATCAAGTATGTTTCATTACCTGAAGTTCCTCTAACTTCATAAGTAAAGACTTCACGAAGACTGGATTTAGGAATCACAGCCAGGCGAACACTCTCTATATTTTCCAGTGTTGACGAGGCCGTTTCTATTGCCTCTTCTTCAGATATCTCAGGGTTTTCTACTTCTCTTTCCTGATGTGTCATCAGATAATTCAATGCTTCTACAGCAAGAACCTGGCCGTTATCCATAGCTACCTGCACATTGATTATATCTGGATAATAGATAATACCGTTCTTTTTGTAAGCAAAAGAAATATAGGCTACATTTTGCTGAACCTCTGAATAAGTAGATTCCATATTGGGATATCCGACACGAGGCAGATAATCCCTGGCCTTATCGACTGCCTGTTCCATGGAGATTTTAGAATCGGCTATTTCTCTGTTATTGAGTAAATCAATTAGATAACCGCCTTTTTTTGTGATATCCACTGAATAAACCCCATCATCGGTTTTTACTTGAAAGTTGAATGATGGTATGCGGCCATTAACTGTTGTTCCTTCAGAAATAGAGATATTGCCTCCGTCTTTCGCATCAATGACCTCCCGGGCTCTTTCTCTTGCATTTTCCTGAGATAAAACCTCTCCCGGTAATTCCTGAGGCTTACGTTCAGTGATATGATCTGAGAAAGGACCATCATATATTAATACCGGAACTTTGGTCATTTCATCCCTGATATCATCCAGTTGGGCATAGTCTTCACCCCTATCCACACCAGTCTCCCCTTCTTCTGTTTCTTCCTCTCGCTTTAATCCCTGCCGGGCATTTCTTACCAATTGAACCCAGTTTACCTTACCAGCAAAAACCTCATTCTCTACCTGATGCAGACTTTCTGCTACCTCTATTGCATGCTGACGTAACTGACTTAGAGTTTCTCTTTCCTCTGAAGTCAAAACCTCTCCTTCAGCATTCTGTCTGGCCATTACATGAGCATAATCACCTGTCTGGCTGAGAAACTTGGCAGTATCATAAACAGTCTGTGCTGCCAGTGGTAATTTGTTGAGCTCAGCCTGTGCAGTATTCGCATGTCTCCAGACATCTGTCAAAATTATTATATTCCGTCTTGGTGAGGTCGATACAAGACTTTTTCCCAGTAAAACCTGCATTTGTTCGATCTGCTCAACTAATTCATAAAAAGATTGTTGATACGTATTTCCCATATATACTTCCAATTTTTGTTTTTCCTGATACTGATCATAACCCCAATATCCTGCAACTCCAGCAACAACCAGTGCTAATAATACTGGAGCAATCCATGATCTCTTAATTTTAATAACCCCCTTTTCTATACTTGCTATATTCCAGGCTTAGCTAAAACCTGGCTATATATACTTGATTTTCATGATATCATAAATATTCTACCTTTACTGAATACTCCACACCCCTTTTACAGTCCAAAAACATGCTCTCCTATCCTTCTTACAATTCTCCTTGACCAGATCCACTTACTTACTGGTTTAGATGGGTTCCAGAAAAAAAGACTACCATGGGTTGGGTCCCATCCATTAATAGCAGAACGAGCAGCTTTGCGATTCTGATCATTTGGTGGTAAATTGAATTGTCCATTAGCAACAGACTCAAAGGCAAGTGGTTGATAAATTACACCACTAACAGTATTGGGAAAAGACGGACTATTCACCCTATTTAACAATACTGCTGCCACTGCTACCTGGCCTTCAAAAGGCTCTGCCCTGGCTTCAGCATGAATCAAGCGGGCAATCATTTCTACATCATTGTTTCTGCTGACTCCTCTACCTGAAGTACGTACAGCACGCGGTTGCGAGCCTGCTGACCCTGACCATCTATATCCCAGAGCTCCCCAGGTTTCGCGACCCACTACACCATCGACTCTTATGCGGTTTTTTCGTTGGAAATCAATGACTGCACGATATGTAGCAGGCCCATATGTACCATCAACCCTTCCTTCAAAATAACCCCATTCTAACAATTTCCTCTGCAGCACTCTGACACTGGTTCCAGAACTACCCCATGAAAGGGTGGGTTGTGCAGCCTGTGCTTCTGGAAGATACACTGCAGTTACCACTATAATTACCATTACAATAATTCCTGCTGAAATGTAAATTGTTGATTTTTTCTTCATCAGCACAAAATTCTCCTTTCTTATTCTTCTTTTACTGTTATCTTGCCTCAAAATAGAATGCTTTTATTCTAATTTTTTCAAATATAATATGGTTAAAATAACTATTTTAATTGCAAAAGAACCCCCCAAAAAATTCCCTTGTCCTTCAAAAATATAGTATATCCAAGGATATACAAAAAGTAATCAAGATATCCATTAAGCTCACTCTCCTGCAATTTCCAGACAAAAAAAGTGAGACTTATAAAAAGTCCCACCTATCAATCATAATATTAAATTTTCTAGAATATGTTTATGAAGCTTTCTCCTTATTATCTTCTTTTGTTTCTGGTTCTTTTGTTTCTGCCTTTGCTGTTTTTTCATTTTTCGTTTTATCCGTCTTATCACTTGATGTATCTGTACTATTTATAGTGTTTGAACTTGATTTGGCATCTGTTGAATAAAAACCAGAACCCTTAAAAATAATTCCAGGCGCTCCAATAATACGCTTTACTTCGCCCCTACAATCCGGGCATTCACTTAAAGGGTCGGCTGTTATTTTTTGAAATTCTTCAAACCTTCCACAATTCTCGCATTCATATAAATATGTTGGCATTTAATATCATCCCCTTCTAATTGTTTTATAGTTTTATAGGCATTTATATTTTTACATTAATTCGTTACTGAAAAAACAAGTATCAATTTTATAAGCTATATACGATAGTATCAGGATTACTCCTTATTATTTTATCTTAATTATTTTTATCTTGTCAAGTATTTTTACTTTCCTCTACTTCATCTCCTTCTATGTTTTCTTCGGTTTTCATCAAATGTTGGCTAGCATTATAGGTAAGGACCTGACTAAGTAGAAATAAACCCAACAGGAGCCATTCCTTTGTCCATATAAAATAAACACTCCCCAGAACTGCTGCGACACCAAGTACTATATTATTAGCTTTTTCACTTTTTCTCATTTTACTGAACTGAAATGGAAACAAAGCAAAACCTACAAAAACACCAACATTATTGTGAAAAACCAATCCTGCAAAACCTATCAAAATAAAGAAAATAACTAAAATAAGATTCATCTTTAACCTCCTGGCTTTTTGAAAATTGTCTATTTTATAATTAACGAAAATCTCCAGATCAACATTTATTTCCTCATTCTTTTACATAATACTATTTACTCTCCAGCAGTACAACACTTTCAACATGATATGTCTGCGGAAACATATCTACAGCTTGTACCTTTTGCACCTGATAATATTCTTTAAACATCTTCAAATCCCGGGCTAAAGTAGCTGGATTACAAGAAACATAAATAATCCTGCGAGGTTTTGCTGTAATTGTCGTATCTATAACCTGCTGATCCAGTCCTTTTCTCGGAGGATCAAAAACAATAAGATCAGGCCTAATACCCTCTTCTATCAATAAAGGCAATTCATCTTCTACCTTCCCGGTCATAAAAGTGCAATTATCTATTCCATTAATCTCTGCGTTTTTTTCAGCATCAATTATAGCTTCAGGAACTTCTTCAATTCCTATCACTTTTCCTGTATTCCCCGCAATATAAAGTGATATACTTCCTATGCCGCAATAGGCATCCAGAACAGTTTCATCACCTTCCAGTGCCAGGAATTTAACAATCTGTTCATAGAGTTTTTTGGTCTGCAGTGTATTTACCTGAAAAAACGAGCGGGATGAGATGGCATACTTTATTTTCCCAATATAATCTATATAATAATCCTTACCTGACAAAAGCCTATCTTTGCTACCCATAATCACATTGGTCTTTTCTGGATTAATATTCTGTAAAACCCCGACCACTTCAGGAATCTCTTTGCAGATCCTTTTACTTATCTCATCAGCAAAAGGCAGCTGTTTTTCTAAAGTTACTATTGTTAATAAAACCTGATTCGTACAGATTCCAACTCTGACTACCAGATGACGTAAAATCCCCTTATGTAAGGCTTCATTATATACGGTCAAGTTATAGTCATTTAATATTTCCAGTGTTGTGCTTACGGTCCTGTTTATCAATGGGTGCTGTATACCGCAGTTATGATGTACAACCACCTGATGAGTGCCCTGCTTATAAAAACCTGTAACAATCTGCGCCTTAGCATCTGTTGTCAGAGGGAACTGAGCTTTATTTCTATAGGAAAAGGGGTATTCTGAACCAATTACCTCCTGGACTTCTACCCTTTCTAATTTTGCCATTCTTTCTAATAAGTCCTTAAGCATTTTCTGTTTAAATTTTAATTGTTTTTGATAATCTATGTGCATTAACTGACAACCGCCGCAGGCTCCGAATACAGCACACTCAGGGTCAACCCTTTCTTCTACCGTCTTAATAATCTCCAGCAATTCAGCCCGGGCATAACTTTTCTTTTTTTCGGTAATCCTGACTGAAACCTTCTCACCAGGTATACCCCCGGCTACAAAGACAGCCATCCCCTGGTAACGGGCCACACAGTCACCACCATTTGCAATATCGATGAGTTCCAGTTCTAATATATCTCCTTTTTTCACCCCAAGTTCATCACACCTCAATCAATATGTATTATAAATTCCATTACAATCTCTCAAGCTTTCTATGTCCGTTTAAACCAGGAACTTTAGATTAAATGTCTGTAAACGAATTTATTCTATATATATCTATTATACACATAAAATAGCTTTATTTAAAAGAAGAAATTAGCTCCACTAAGCTATAAATATATATTTGTATGTTTATTTTTTAATTTAACAAAACAAGAACAATGAAGATTGCCAGAGAAAAATACTTAAAAGATAATAAAAAATATTTTTATTCATCATTGAATATTTTGATAGAAAGTGGTATAATTTATGTAGAGATCGGTGATTGTTCGAGTACGTATTAGCGCCGGCCGGTCTTATCTATTCACCTTAATGGAACAAAGTAGTGGTGAAGTGGAGAAATGTTCCCTCAAAACTCTAAAAAGGAGGGGGACATTTATGTTACTGATTAGTAGTTTCATAACAGAAAAAAGCAAAAAGAGGGATTCCAAAAAAACCAGATTTTATTCCAACAAGAAAGTAGAAGAAAGAATGGAAGACCTCAAGCAAAACACAATAGTAGACTACTATTTAAACGGCGGCTACTAGAAAGATGTTTTTAACAGATATATAATTTTACACATGTATTGCCCGGGGTGTCTTGATCTTGATACCCCGGGTTTTTTGCGCTGTACTATTTTAAGAAATATTTAATAAAAGCAAATAATTATTTAAAAAAAAAGCGATATAATATATAATAACATATGTTAATATAATAAAAAACAAACGGAAGGATGTAATTATGCAATTTAATATTTTAATTAACGAAATACTGGTCTTATTTATCATAATACTGATAGGTTACATAATCAGAAAGAAAAATATAATCGATGAAGAAATAAATAAAGGGTTCTCAAGATTACTGATACAGATTACCCTGCCGGCATTGATAATAAAATCTATACTCAGAATTGAATTAAGCCAGGAAATTATTAAAAATCTGGGTTTAATGACTGTCATATCTCTGCTTAGTTACCTAACTGTCATTATACTGGCTTCTTTTATATCCAAAAGACTTAACTGCTTTAAAGACAAAAAAAATATTTTCAAATTTTTACTGGTTTTCGGTAATGTTGGTTATATGGGTATTCCAGTAGTAAGTGCAATTTTTCCGGCGGAGGCAGTTGTCTATACAATAATAAACAATATTATGTTCAATATCTTTCTATGGACTTATGGCATTCACGTCTTAAGCGTAAAGTCAGATCGAGAAGAGAAAAACAATATACAGTGGAGAAAGTTAATAAATCATGGCACAGTGGCATTGTTTATTGGTTTTTTAGTGCTGATTACAAAGATAAACCTGGGACCAGTAAAAGGTGCTATAGAAACAGTAGGGAATATGACTTTCCCGCTTTCTATGATAATTATTGGTAGTTCCCTGACCAATGTTAAATTCCTTACTATACTGAAAGACAGGATTCTATACTATGTAATTTTCTTGAAATTATTAATTATACCATTTGCTGCACTTCTTCTGATCAAACAACTGCCACTCCCTGAATTGGTAGCAAGTATTAGTATAATAATGCTGGCAATGCCTTCAGGTGCTATAAGTGTTATCTTTGCAGAGAAATTTGATAGTGATTATAAGTTTGCATCAGAGGGTATCTTCTTCACCACACTGTTATCACTCTTTACCATACCTCTATTCATCTGGCTAATTAAGATATTTTAAAAGTGATTCCCCAGCTGAAAAGAAGCCAGACATTTTTTTGTAGGATCCATGGTCGGACTCCAGATTTCCAATCTATCACTGTAAGATTTATAATCCTTTTCTTTTCCTTCCAGGAAAAAACAGAGACTATCAAAATTGTGATCTGTAATCGGATTACTAGCAAATACATTGCTTAGAATTGTAATATGGAACTGCCAATCATCATAATTCTCAATAACAGAAATTCCTTCATCAACTAATGAATTATGTAAAGAATTAGTTAGTTCCAGCAATGAAGGGGTCTCTTTTATTTTCAGGGCAAGAAAATTATCCTCATAACCCCTATAGCATACAAATTTATCCAGTTCTATTTCTATTTTTTCAATGCTCAAATGTGCCAGCACCTCTTCTATTAACTCGGTTGAGCTCTCCAGACTCTGCTTTTTAATTCTATCTATAGTAATATGAAGCTCAGGATAAGTCCCATCCTCATAAACATTATAATGATTGGCTATCATAGTCTGAATTTCCTTTGAATACTTCAAAACTTCTCCTTTTAATAATAAAACCAGAAATAGTTCATCCTCCAATGAAGCTTTTTTTATCATATTTATCACCCAACTTTATGTAATAACGGTTCTTTAAAATGAAAAATATTATACTGTTCTAAAGAAATATAGAACAAATTAGCTTGATCATTAAAAATTGTCTCTTTGTTGTCACAATGATAGCATAGATAGACCATATTATAAAGATTGGATTAAAATTAAAGTAATATTTTTTTGAGATCCATCAAATCATCTATCTGATATCTTGGTTGATACTCTTCAGGGGCATTTTGCTGATAGGGATTATACCAGCATGTATCTATCCCATATTCAACTCCTCCCCTTATATCGGAACTTATGCTATCTCCTATCATCAGTACCTCATCTTTCTTATTACACTTCATTTTATCCAGGGAATACTGAAAAATATCTGGATCTGGTTTGGCAATCCCGAGCTCTTCAGAGATTACAATATCCTCAAAATAATCCTTAATCGGGGAGAGGGCTAGTCGTTTTCTCTGAACTTTAGCAAGGCCATTTGTCAATATAAGCATTCTGTAATTTTTACTTAAACCAGACAATAATTCCTCTACTCCTTCTATCAAAAAAGCTGCTTCCCCAAGAAAATCAAGATACCTTTCAGCAAAAACTTCAGCTTTTATATCTTCTTCTATCTTATTAATAAACTGTCTGAAACGCTCGATTTTCAATTCTTCTGCAGTTATAATACCTCTCTCAAAATCAAGCCATATTTTATTATTTATCTCCCTATAATTTTTTAGATGTAATTCCTGCTGAAATTCCCTTTCAAAGTAAACTATACATTTCTCAAGTGCATACCCCTCTGCTCTATCAAAGTCAAATAGAGTACCATCAGCATCAAATAATAAAATTTTATAGTTTTTCAAATAAAAAACCCCTTTTCATGGTATTTAAAATTCATGGATTACTATAACTACAAGAATTACTATAATATTATTTATTAACTGCCAGACTATTAATAATATAATTATAGAACAGAATCATATATCCTGCTTTTCACTCATGATTTATCATATAAAAAAATTATATACCATATATTATGGGTTTGACAATAGGATATACTTTGAAAGAAATTTTTTGTATAATTTTGTACTTTCAGCATCTAGTGAAAAAATGATACTTAATGGGACTTAATTCTTCTTGAGATCGAATTACTATAAATTCCAATATGTTTGACAATCCGGGTATTATAAGATATCATTAAAATCGTTATTTTACATTTATTTATTTTTAAGAGGTGCATATCATGAAAACAAATAATTCAGAAAGACTTGGAACAGAACCCATTATACCTTTACTTATAAAACTTTCAATTCCATCTATTATTGCTATGTTTATACAGGCTATGTACAACATCGTGGACAGTATTTATGTAGGCCGTTTTCAGGTGGAAGGACTGGCAGCCTTAAACCTTGCTTTCCCCATACAGATTATACTGATAGCAATAGCCGTAGGTACAGGAGTCGGAACAAGTTCATATATTTCAAGGCAGCTTGGAAGGGGGAACCGCGGCCAGGCCATCAGTGCAGCAAAACATGCACTTCTCTTTACAGTCATATATGGCATTATTTTTGGTTTAAGCGGTTTTTTACTTACAGAAAGTCTGATTGGAATGTTTTCCAAGGATCAGTTATTAATTAAACTCGGAACAGAATATTTAAGTATTATCCTCTTTGGATCTATAGCTCTTTTCCTGCCTATTATCGGGAATAACATCCTCAGGGGTGAGGGAAACACCTTTCTACCTATGATAGTAATGTTAATAGGAGCACTGATAAATATTGCGCTAGACCCATTCCTGATCTTTGGTATAGGCCCTTTCCCTCAGATGGGCGTAGCCGGAGCAGCTATAGCTACAGTATTCGCACGAATTATTAGTGGTATTTTCCTCTTATTTATTCTTTTTAGCGGAAAAAACGAATTAAAGATAGACTTCAGCACTTTTAAATATGACTTTTCAATTGTCAAAGAAATTTACCGGGTAGGCCTACCGGCTATTTTAATGCAGTCTCTTGCCAGTGTAATGATCGGCGTATTAAACTGGGTTCTGGACTCCTATTCTGCAACAGCTGTTGCTGCAGCAGGGATTTATTTTAAATTACAATCCTTTGTCTTTATGCCGGTCTTTGGGCTTAATCAAGGATATATGCCCATTATGGGATATAATTATGGACACAACAACCCAGATAGAATGAAAAAAACAATTAAATCTACATTTGCAGTTGCTATAACCTTTACAATGATAGGATTCATACTCTTTCAAGTCTTTCCTGAGCAATTTGCGGCCTTATTTACGACTGAACCTGAGTTAATTAGAATAGGATCTATTGCCTTAAAGAGAATAAGCCTGGCTTTCCCTATAATCGGGCCGGCGATAATTATCTCCACTACTTTTCAGGCTATCGGCAAGGGTTTACCAAGCCTTGTCTTATCAGCTGCAAGACAGCTACTTATATTGATACCGGCTTTTATACTTTTAAGTGAGTATTTTGGTTTAAATGCTGTCTGGTATGCTTTTCCTATAGCAGAATCCATTGGCTTCATTCTCGGTGCCATATGGTTATATTATGTTTTAAAAAAGGTATTTTCCCACTTAAAGAAGGTTGAGAGTTCCTGAATGACTCCAATGGTGTTAAATACAAATATCCTCTAAACACTTAGAACCCCAGGAATAAATCCCGGGGTTTTTCCGCTGCATATTACTAAGTGTATATAATATCATACATCTATCCTATTTATTGATAAACGTTGACATCAGCATAGTTACTAATTACATTAATATTAGTGCTGCCAGTTCCAGTTCTGCCTTCCATTATACTTCTATTATCCTCTTTCTTTACTGATAAATCTAAATTTGTATTTATATTGCCATTATCAGCCTCACAGTATATCTGATAATCATTCAGCAATTCACTCATGGCTACACTAATCCCTGTATATCTGGCACTGACATCAACATGGTTTACTACATTAGCTAAATCAAGCTGACCGTAACTAATTCTTCCTGTAAATTCACCGGCTATCTCATCACCCTTAACCTGAGTATATCTTGCCTCCAGTTCAAGATAACCACTGATTTTTTCAACTTCAACAGAACTATAGGCAGCTTTAATCTCAGCATTACCATCAACAGAAGAAACATCTGCCTGACCATATGCCTGATCAAGGTCCAGGTCTCCATTAACATGATTAATACTTACTTTATTATAAGCTGAATCCATATTTAATTCTCCTACCTTTTCAATAATAGCGCTTCCCTGCCTCTTGGATATCTCCACACTTCCGTTGATATTCTTTACCTTCATTTCTTTCTTATAATCAACCAGTGAAACATCTGAAATCATATCACTTATTTCCATATTTCCATTATTATTAATTATCTCTAGATACAAGTCTTCAGGTACCAGCAAGTTATAATCTCTTTTGATACCATAAACACCCTCAGAGACCTCCACTGCATCCATATCAAAGTTAATTCGGTCTCCCTGTCTTACAGATTTAATCTCTAACTTCTCTACCAGTGACTCCGCTACCTCAAACTCTTCAGCATAAACTGTTATCTTATAGGAAAGAACTATATCATCCCTGTTCTCACCAGTGATAATAACATCACCAAAGGGATTTCTTATAAAAAGACTATCAATATTATCATCTATAGTAATTACCCTATCATCCACCTGAATATTTGCAGATTCAGCATTATATTCAAAATCAATCTGCCCCATCTGTAGTTTACGAAGTGATTCTGTTTCCAGTTGTCTGGCAAAATCATTGAATACATCTACACCATTTATCCTGAAATCAGCAATTATAATTACTATTAGCGCAATAATGATTAAGCCAACCACTATTTTTTTTGACATATTTAACACCTCCTATACCTCTAATTGTTTTTCCAGCAGCCATGATCCAAAGAAGAACAAAGCAATGGTTAATAATGTAGTTGCAATTATCGGCCCGCTTCCAATATAGAACTTAAAGCTCTGTACTAAACCCATTCCTGACTCATTAAATGCCCTTACTGGAATATCCGGCAGCCAGTTAAACAATGGAGATAATAGTGTGGCGCCTCGATAGACTACATAATTCATAATAAGATATACCACTATAGTTATTAGACCCCGAAAGCGATCAAAAAACAGGCTTACCAGTTGTGAAAACTGAGTAACTATGTAGGTAAATAAAGCTGACACCAGATAAACCAAAGTA
>JBKGXW010000072.1:0-12554 GCA_046546395.1 Halanaerobiales bacterium | reverse complement strand
TGAGTATCAAGACTCTTCCAGGCGGTAGATGAAACTTAAAATCTCAGCAACTGCCTGATATAATTCAGCAGGTATTTCTTCACCTATATTTAACTGTACCAGGATGTCTATGATGTCCTGGTTTTCTTCTATCGGGATGTCCTGTTTACGTGCCTCTTCAATGATCCTTTCGGCAAAGTTTCCCTGCCCGCTGGCAACTATGATAGGAGCCATATCTTTATGAATATCATAACTCAGCGCTGCAGCCTTCATTTTAGCTTCCTTTTTTTGTCTATTGTCAGCCATCTTATAATTCTCCTTTTGATTTAGTTGATTCCTTATCATCAGCCTGCTAATTCTAAAGTAAGAACTGATATCTAAACTTATAATGCAATTATTTTATTGAAACTATCAAATCCTTATGTCAATATGAATAAAATCTTCATTGTTTCGGGTATCTAATACAGTATCCCCACTTATCATATTATTTATATCGTTCGTGTTTAATTTTGTATGTTCAATAATTGGTTTTTCCACATTCATTCCTATCTCTTCAAGGCCTTCTTTTAGTTCATCAAACCTTAAATTAATAAGTTCAATAGTCTCTTCTTTATTACAGGTAAAATATATCTTAATTCTTCCATTACTAAGGTAAGTCTCAGCTTTAATTATACCCCTTTTCTCCAGGGATATAATAAAATCAATCCTGTAGTTTTTATCAGGGGGATTAGCCTTGTCTGACTTTCCCTTTTCTTCTTGCTTTATTTTCAGGTACCCCGGTATGGATTTATTATACTGAGGGAGGAAGAGAGGAATTTCAAGTTGTAATAGCAGTTTTTTCCCCTGATAATTGATAATTTGCTGTCCTATTACGTGTTGGAGTAACTTCTGTTTCTTATTATCAGCTTGTTCCTGGAGTAATTGAATAACATTACTTAATTTTTCAGTATAGTCTTCTAGCTGAATAAAAAGCTCATTTCTTTTTCCAGTGGGATTAAGAATTAATTGTTTTAATATATTTAATATAGTATTGTCTTTTGTAGTTGTGGTTTCACTATTTTGTTTTATATCTGTATAGTGGGACAAATCCTGCTGTAAATCATTGAGTTCGTAAGTAAGCGCTTGTTTGTGATTGAAATTAGCAGCAATACCTTCCAGGGATTCCTTATTAACAGGCAGTTGGTTTTTAATTAGTAATATGAAGGCTTTAATCATTGACTCATTATCAGTATTATCAGGAGCTCGCTGTAAATAAGAAACTAATGCAGTTATTTTTTCACTATCCAGTGGAAGATTATTTTTTATAATACTATTAATCAGAAGTGTTCTATCCTGAGGTTTTAATCCTTCCAGAATCATTAATATCCTATCTGTAAATATGTTCCCCTTTTCGGTATTAATCTGAGTTTTATTATTGTCAGTATTATTTATATCTTTAGAAACTGCTTTACTGGACTGTTTTGCTTCAGTACCACTGTTCTTTAACTGTACATTATTCAGATATTCCATTAATTGTTTGTATAACTGCTGTTTATTATTTATTTTCATATTCCAACCCACCTTTGCCTATCTTTATTGTAGCATATCTCAAATAATAAACAAGAATAGTTAACATAATCTTCCGGTTTAAAAATATTGATATACTCCAAAAGTAGTAGAGATGTAATACATTTGGCAGATGCAATGTAATATAAAATCCGGTATAATGTTTTTAACAGATTAGTTTTAGTAAGGGTTAGATGATTAAAGCTTACAGGAACAGACATACTGTCTGTGGGGTTGGTACTGTCATAAAATTTAGGAAATAGTAATGTCGAAGCCAGTTAAGGTATAGAAAGGGGCTATTGAGATGATATCTGTCTATTTAGTCGATGACCACCCTTTTGTCAGGGAAGGTTTAAAGACATATTTGAGTTTACAGGAAGGTATAGAGGTAGTAGGTGAAGCAAATAATGGTGAAAAAGCGGTAGAAGAGATAAAGAAACTGGATGTGGATGTAACTATAGTTGATCTTCATTTACCTGGAATTGATGGTGTTGAGGTGACTCGACAGGTAAAAAGCGCAGGGCTTAGTACACAGCTTATTGTACTTTCCAGTTTCAGTGATGATCAGGAGGTTATTGCTGCTATTGATGCAGGGGCAATAAGTTATCTTATGAAGGATTCACCACCTCAAAAATTACTGGAAGCAATTATTGCTGCCAGGAAGGGTGAACCTGTTTTGCATCCCAGGATAGCCAGAAAACTGATGAAACGGGTCAGTAGGAAAGAAGAATACATAGAGCCTCTTACCAGCAGAGAAAAGGAAGTCCTGGCTGAGCTTGCTAATGGTCATTCCAATAAAGAGATAGGTGAAAGGCTATATATATCTGACAAAACTGTCAAGACACATGTCAGCAATATCTTAAGAAAACTGGATGTCAAGGATCGTACCCAGGCTGCTATCAAGGCTATAGAGAACAGAATTATAGATAGATGAATAGTTTGAAAGAAGTCTTTTGCCATTTTTTTGCCTTGAGTGCAGTGAAAGGAATGATACATATTATGAAGAGAGATATTATAAATATTTTAAAGGGAAGCAGTGGAATCATTGGGATAGGGATAGCAATTATTTTTTTCTTCACCTTTCTGGGCACGATGTTTGAGCCAACAGATAGTTATGTACCTATAATTATTACTCTATTAATATATATAATTTTTGGCTACACAGTGGGTGTATTGATACCTATCGTTGAGTATCTATTTTGGTGGTTTCTGAGACTGGTTTTCACACAGATAAAAATAAATCTGGCAGTGTCATTAATGATTACTTTTATTATTGGTGCAGGGGTATTTTATATCTGTATATACTTTTTTGTTCTGGCGATTGGATTATTTTTTCCAATACATATTGAATATATTGTTCATATAAGTCTAGGGGTAGGAGTCGCTTCCGTAATGATTCATCTGTTTTGGAATTATTTTGAACAGGTAAATGAGAAAGTAAAACTGGAAAAGGAGAACAGGAAACTGGCCGTTATTGAAGAGAGGAACAGGATCGCACGCGAACTACATGATTCGGTTTCGCAGAATTTATTTGGTATTAGTTTAAATCTAAATACGTTACCTGCAATTATTGAGACAGATAATCAGAAGGCTGTGGATATAGTAGAACAACTGCAGGAGATGGTTCAGGAAGTTCAGACTGAGATGAGGCTTATGATTTATGAGCTCAGGCCTCTGAACTTAAAGGATAAAGACTTTTATGAATCAATAGAGAGTCTGATCAGTCTCTTCCGGAAGAGGTACAAGATTGACATAGTATATAATTACAGCGGTGAGGAAGTAAACCTGGATGAAAAAAAGCAGTTAGTATTATACCGGGTATTACAGGAATCTCTAAATAATATAGTGAAACATGCCAAAGCCAGTAAGGTTAAGGTGTTTATTAAAATTGAAGATAATAATGCAAGACTAGTAGTTGAGGATGATGGTAGAGGCTTTGATATTTCTAAAAAAAATTCTGGAGAACAATATGGTATAAAAAGTATGAGAGAAAGATTGGAAGAGACAGGAGGTGCTCTCAAGCTGATATCGGACGTTGGAGAAGGCACAAAGGTTGTAGCTCGGGTATAGCTATCAAGGTATAGGATCAAAGTATAGCTGTCAGAGTCTAGGGTATCAGAGTATAGGTAATGTAAAATGTAGAATAAGTAAATTACACAATATGGAAAAGGTGGTGTTTTGATAAATGAGTAGTTCAGGAATCATCGTCAAAGATTTAAAGAAGCATTATGGTACCATCAGGGCAGTAGATGGCATAAGCTTTGAGGTAGAAGAGGGTATTATATTTGGTATGCTTGGTCCCAATGGTGCTGGTAAAACGACTACTATTGAAACAATAGTAGGTCTAAACAAAAAAGATAGTGGTCAGGTTTCTGTTTTCGGGCATGATATTGAGGGTGAGCTGGATAAGGTGAAAAAATTAATCGGAGTACAGCTCCAGTCCCCATCTCTGTTTCCCAGGCTTACGGTCAAGGAGATAATTGAACTCTTCGGGAGCTTTTATCCAGATCCATTATCAAGTGCCGAAGTAATTGAAAAAATCGGTCTGGAAGAGAAGGGCAATACCCATGTGAAAAATCTTTCTGGTGGGCAGAAACACAGACTGGCTGTCGGCCTGGCTATGGTCAGTAATGGCAGGGCAGTATTTCTTGATGAACCGACAACCGGGCTTGATCCACAGGCCAGAAGGCAGCTCTGGGATGTTATACTGGCATTGAAGGGTGCCGGAAAGACAGTCTTTCTTACAACGCATTATATGGATGAAGCGGAAAAACTCTGTGATAAATTACTGGTGATTGATCAGGGTAAGGTAATAGCTGAAGGTTCTCCCAAGTCATTAATCAGGGATAATTTCAATGAAACTGCTGTCGAATTTAAGAATCCCGGCTTTGTTGAGTCTGAAATTGAGGAACTACTGGAGAAAGATATTGCTGAAAGACACAGTATGGAAAGTGAGGAAGATCATATTATCCTTTATACAGACGATGTACCGGAAACTATTAAGGGACTTATTAATTATACTGAAAGTAAGGATAAGATGATTGATGATATTATGGTTAGGCATGCAACTCTGGAAGATGTCTTTCTGAAATTAACCGGAAGGGGGATAAGAGAATGAAAATGTTTAAAGCAATGTTCATGGCAAATGTAAAAGAATATATACGTGATAGATCAGCATTGTTCTGGTTTTTAGTTTTCCCTTTGATTTTTGTCTTTATATTTGGCTGGGTATTTTCCGGTACTGGTAGTAGTCCTACCTTCAATATCGGTGTTATCGTCCATTCTGAGAATATAATGTCAGATAGAATGATTGAAGGCTTTAAGTCAGTTGAAAGTTTCAATACATTTGTGCAGGAGGGCAGTGGAGGGGATGGTGAACTGGAGGAACTGCGCCGGGGTAATCGATCGGTTGTAATTGAAATCCCTGAGGTCAGTATCACAGCAATGACAGGGCAGGAGGCTATAGACATACCTGTATATTATGATGCCAGCAAACAGCAGACCAGTCAGGTACTACTATCTGTAGTAAGACAGTTTTTTACCGAGGCTGAAAGGCAGATGACCGATGTTCCCCGTATATTTAATCTGGAAGAACAGTCAATAACTTCTGAAAGTATGACGGATTTTGCATTTGTACTACCGGGTATTCTGGCCATGGCTTTAATGCAGCTGGGGTTATTTGGTTCACTACAGTTTTTGACACTTAGAGAGAAGAATATAGTCAGAGGACTGGGGGTAACCCCTTTAAACAGAACAACACTGCTCAGTAGTGAAATACTTTTACGTATGATACTTGGTCTTATACAGACCACCATCATTCTGACAATAGGATACTTTGTATTTGATATAAGCATTATCAGTAGTATATTTAAAGTTTTTGGAGTTGTTATGCTGGGAAGTATTACATTTATAAGCCTGGGATATATGCTGATATCCTTTGTAAGGACCGAAGAGGGTGGAAATGGTTTAATTCAGGTTGTTCAGTTTCCAATGATGTTCCTTTCGGGGATATTCTTCCCACATGAAATGATGCCTGATTTCATGCAGCCAGTTGTCAGGATATTACCCCTGACATACCTGGGTGATGCACTCCGCGGAGTAATTGCCGGGCTGCCTACTTTATATCCTTTGATGACCAATCTACTGGTTCTTACAGGTTGGCTGCTGGTGACCATGGTAATTACAATCAAGTTCTGGCGCTGGGACTGATAGTTGGTAGTAAAGACGAATATTTGAATTGTTAATATAAGAGGATAATGAAAGGCTGCTATCTGAAATATGGCGGTCTTTCTTTGTTATGATTTAATCTGTAATATATGATGATAATCAACAAATAATAGTCAGAAAATTACTTTTTTAAAAAAATACTTGCATAAAAATGATATTTATTGTATAATTATAAACCAGAAGCATTTAAATATGTTTCCTCCTCGCCCTTCTTGTAGGTTATATGCCACAGGGAGGGTTTCTTCATGCCTTAAGAATGATACTAATATAAAACTATAATAAACCCTTTTGACCTGCTTTTTAGTAAAAAGAAAACCAAAAGACTAAATAATTTGAAAAATAATGTAAAAAAAGCAAATAAAATTGACATTCGGGACAGATATTATATAATAATAGTAGGATAGTCCCGTTTTTTTATTTGGTATTAAATAATTGTAAGTTTTTCGCATATCAAGTTTTTGGCCTATCAAGTTATTCAAAAACAAAAATATGCCGTGAGTTGCATTATTTAAATTAATTTAAATTATTCCTACGCAAATTAAATTATTCAAAAGTGAGGTTTTAAATTTGAAGAAGAGAACTTTATTAAGCCATTTGCTTATTTTTTTACTTATTCTAATATTACTTACACCACTGGCGACCGTCAGTGCTATTGATATTACTGGCAGCCCGGATAACGATCAGGGAAGTGAGGATGCTTCACAGGGAGATACAGCTGAAGATGGTCAGCCCCTGGTCACTATAATGCTTTTTGAAACAGACCTGAGAGAAGCTATAAATGAAATATCTCTACAGACAGGGGTCAATATAATAGCAGATCAGACAGTTTCAGGTCTAGTAACAGCTGACCTGAATGGAGTACCACTGGAAAAGGCATTAAGGATGATTTTGATATCTGGAGGCTATACCTTCAGGAAGATAGATGACTTTTATTTCATAGGTTTACCAGATACACAGAGCAGTACTTTTGATGAATTAAGTGAACTGGAGATAGTTGAACTTCAGTACATAACTGTAGAAAAGGTTCTTGATGTTTTGCCGTCCTCTCTTGAGAACTTCGTTGAAGGAAACCGTCAGGGAGATACACTGACGATTAATGCAGCACCGAATCATGCAGAAAAAATTAGGGATATTATTAGCAGGATTGATAAGCCGCAGCGACAGGTTGAAGTAAAGGTTCTTGTGACAGAAATTGATTCCCGATACATGGAGGAATATGGTACAGACCTCTTCAACTTTAATGATAGTGAACAGAGCAGTAATCAGATAGGATATGATATGAGGAGTAATTTGCTTGTATTACAGACTGATATCTATGGGGAGCTATTGAGCAGAATAAAACTACTCAATGAAGAAAAAAAAGCCAGTATTGAGGCTGACCCCAGAGTAATGCTTGCTGAAGGTGAAACTGCTGAATTATTTATTGGAGATAGTCAGGTTTTACTGCTAAATTCTGAAGATGATGATATAGCCGCGCGGATTGAAAGGGTACAGGTTGGAGTTGCCCTGGATGTTACAGCTCAAAGGGTAAATGAAAATGGTATTTTGCTTAACATTGCTCCACAGTTGAGTCATTTTATTGATGAACAGAGACCGGACCTGATCATCAAAGAAAGCAGTGTTGACACTACTGTCAGTCTGAAAAGCGGTCAGACCATTGCACTGGCGAGTATGACCATGACTGATAATTCTTCAACAAGCAAACAGGTACCTGGTTTGAGTAATATACCACTTTTGAGGTGGTTATTCACTTCAGAGAAGAAGGAAGAGAATAAGACAGAATTGATGATATTTATAACACCGGTAATTAGATAGGGTGTATTAGTGTGAAGTATATGAATTGGCTTTTTAAGGCTAGCTTGAATAATAGTTATTTGCTGATTTTCGTGATAATACTTATATCAATATTTTGGAATAATACTGTTTTTGCTGAAGAAAATACAGCGGTTAATTATTTGTATGATCTCCCTGAGGTGTTTTTTCAGGAGGAATGGGTGGATTCAGAAGATAATGTTGTTATTTACTTACTTAACTTTCATGAACTGGATAATAAGGTGATTGAATCTACTACGCTAGAGGGCTATTTTTCTGATGAAGCACATGCAGACTCACAGTGGCAGTATCTTGAGCAGGAGGCACTGATTGAATTCAGAAATATATTTGGTGGTAGTAATTCAATTAGTATAGAGAGTGTAGGCTCGTTGATTGATAGAGAAAGGAACTATACCTCCTGGTTGATGGTCTATCCAGAAAATACAGGTGAAATATCTTTAAGAGAACAATACGTAGGTATGGATAGGATCAGGCGCGCTGAAGATGACCGTTTGCTGGAAATATCTTTAAACCCCAGGAAGGTTTCTTACCAGAGGCAGCGAATCTTTACCGAGTTTAGTTTTCATTATGGCTCAAGTAGTGAAGAAAACAGCTATCAAACAGCACTATGGTTGGATAATACCGGCCTGGAAACACTGGCTGTGGTCTCCAGGAAGTTTCAATATCCAGATGGATTTGAAAGACGCTACTATGCTATACAGCTGGCTGCTGCGGCAGTTTCTTCAGAGAGCTTGTCTAGAATCGAAGGAAATTTTCTGGCAGTGGGCAATCTGACCGAGCTTAATGAAATGTTTGATGATGTCGATATAGCTAATACAGATAGGATTAAAAATAATTATAATAATATTAATCTCACTCTTGGTATAGGTAATCAGGCAGAATATCTTGCTCTTAATCATATACGTAGTAGTAATCTATATAAAATTGAATTAAGTAGACTTTCAGAATACGACGAATTGAGTTATCTAATAGATGCAGATCTTTCTTTGTTGGAAAAAGAGGGTCTATTTTTGTCTCTCAGGATAAGTAATCTGGAAAATATTTTCTCTTCTGATCAGGATCAAAATACCTTTGACGGGAGTTATAGAATATATAGTCCGATATTAAGGTCTGGAATTGGTGATCGGGTAAACTGGAGCAAGAATCTTCAACTTGGTCTTGCATATTATCCTTTATATTTTAATACATTATCTGGCGAAGGTTCTTTTAATAATCGAGTATGGCAATTAATAGCTGATTATGATTATCAGGACTGGAAACTGGCTTATCAAGGCAGTTTTATTGAAGGTGATGATAGTCATCAGATAGAATTGGAATATCATCTGGAAGAGAATATAGATATAAACCTGATATATGGTCTTAATTGTGATGATCAATCTTTCTTTTCCCTGGCATATAGCTTTCCGATATAGTACATAGGGAAGTAACTATAAAAAATGGAGGCTAAATTATTTGTATGCCTTAGTTTAATCTTTCAGACAATAACTACTTAATAATAGGTGGGCTTAAGATGATAAAACAGATTAGCGGAATTAATAAAAATTATATTATTTTCATAATTACTGCCCTGCTATTAATTGTCTGTATATCAGAGGCCTTTGCTGACCAGGGTGATGTAACTATCAATCCAGGAAATCTTAATTTTACTATAGAAGACCCTGTTGATGATGTACCTCCCATGAATAACAAGAATATTACTGTTAAAAGGAAGAAAAAAACAGAGGGTAATGTTTACTATCGTGTTAGGGATTATCATGTTTCAGATATCAATCTTGCTGAATATGTGATGGCCAGGACACCATATGATAGTGACTTTCAGAATTTAAATAATCCTGTTTTATTTTCGCAAGAAGGAGATGAGCGGGTAGAAATTGAAATTATTATTCGTATTGATGAAGACTTCTGGATAAATGTACCTGATGGGAATTATAAATTAGAACTGTATTCAGATAAAGGTGGATCTGTACAATTAAAGGTAAATGTTGAGAAGAGTTCCTTGATGATAATAAGTCCGGGAAATGTAAACATACTGGCAGATAGTGGTCCGGGTTTATATAAGGGTCATGAGCCAGTAAATGTAAATGTTAACAATAATAATCATAGGTGGAGTATTGATATTGAAGTAAATCCTCTGACCTATCAGGGGAATTATGGTAATGCAGTTGATCTTCAAACAAGTGATATCTATCTGTCTGTTGATTCTCGAGATAATTATTTTAGTATGGAGAATATCTACCGTTTATATGGTAGTGATTATGGAAAAACCGCAAGTATAGATCTATACTTTCAGGTTGATGTTGGTCAGCAGCATATTGCAGGGGATTATAGTGGTGAAGTAATATTCACTATATCGGAATATTAATTGTAATAATGTTTTATTATAATAAATTTTTTTTAATATTAATATTGTTTACGAACAATGATGACCTGATGATTAAAATTAATTATGATAGATTGAGGAGGGATAAGGAGATTGAAGCCCTTAATAAAAATAGTGTTTATATCTATAGTTTTTGTACTTTTAATTATAAGTACCAATAGGATAGATGTATCAGCGAGTAGCCAGAGTATAGATTTAAACCTTACTATTGAAGAATACGTATCACTGGAGCTGCCAGATCCCATTGATATGGATGTAAAAGTTAATGAAAACAAGTCACACCAGGCCGATGTTTATCTGCGTAGCAATTGTCCGGTAACTATAAACATTGAATCATCTGGCTTTAAAGGGGATAAGAATCATTTACTAAATAACTATGTACAATATAGTCTACATGGAATTAATGGAGTTCAGTATCCATCGTTTACTTATGGTCCTGTTGATGTCGAAGCAGGAAGCAATTATAGTGGTGTTCTGGAGATTAACTGGCTGGGTGAAGATTTTTTTGGTGATCCAGAATGGCAGACTGTAACTACTGGTGATTATAGTGATACCATAACAGTGACCATAAGCTATTAGGAGTTATTCTAATAAAATCAGTACTAGCTATTTTAGAGTAAAATGAATAGTGCTTTATTTAGTAGAGGTAGTCTATATCTAATTTAATTAAAGAGGGGATATTATGAGTAGACAGAGTACAAATATATCAAAATTTAAAATAATTATGTTAGTTACTTTAACTGTATTATTCTTCAGTTCTTATGTAGGAGCCATTGGAGTCAGGCCACTAATAATTGACCTTGATGCAGTACCAGGTGAAACAAAGACCTTTGAGATAACCCTTACCCCTTCTGAAGATGATGAAATTGTTAATATCAATTATTATCAACCGATTCAGATGGAGACAGGTGATTTATCCTATCAGGAGGCAGACTCACAGTCATTTCCGGCGATAAACTGGATAGAGTTGGAACAGAACAGGGTAGAACTCCCTGCTGATGAAAACCGTAAGGTGAAAGGGACAGTAACTGTACCCTTTGGAGCTGATTCCAGCTATACAGCAATTTTGATGGTCGAACCCGAGGTTGAGGAAGCTGAACAGGGTGTAACCTTTAAGGTCAGATATGCTATCAGGTTGAATATTAATATTCAGAGTCCGGGTATGCGTCCCCGGGGTGAAATTACATCTTTTGAGTTTGATACAGAGAGTGGAGAACAACCTATAATCAATACTATCTTTCATAATACATCAAAAATGCACTATGATACCTCTGCTGAGGCAACAATCAGAAATGAACAGGGCCGTCTGCTGCAGAGACTGCAGCTAAAGACACCTGCAGCCTGGCAGTCTGGGAGGGAATCTACTACAGTCTATCCAGGAGCAGAGGTTCTTTATACAGGCACAGTTACGGAGCCCTTATATCCGGGAAACTATGAGATCGGGATTTTTTACCGCTATGCTGATGGAATGCAGATAATAGAACGTCAGGAAATTACTGTAGAAGGGAATTTAGGTAGTGAAGAAGAGCTGAAACCGATAAGGTTATCCCCTGAAAATATAAGTATGAATATAAGAGCTGGTAGTTCAGATAATCAGGTTATTGAGATAGAGAACTATGGTGAAGCACCAATAAGTCTGAATGTAAGCGGTAGGGATATTGTCAGAGATTATTCACATTCATTATATAAGGCTGTCAAAATACAATTGAGGGGTGCTGAGAATCTGACTATCTTACCAGGCAGTAAAAAGAGAGTTGTATTATCTGTAAATGCACCTCAGGATATAGAAAGCGCTGGTTATTACGGTTATATAGATTTTGTTCATCAGATATCAGAAGAAGAAAAAGAGGTTTATACAAATCCTGTAGACGTAATTGTAGGTCAGGAAGAATTTGAACCCGGTATAGAAATTTTAAGTCTCCATTATGATGGAGAAGGTGAAGAGGGTATATATAGTGTTGAAACTGCCAATCAGGGAGATATACATATAACTCCTGAAGGGGAATTGACGATAAAAGATAGTTCAGGCGAGATTGTTACTGAGATAGACCTTGGCTTGCAGGAGGGTGTCAATAGAATACTTCCTGATCGGTCAGCTTTACTAATAGCAGTAGCAGAGAAGCTTAATTCAGGTACTTATACTGCTGAAGTTAACATAGATGAAAATGGACAAGAAATAGCAGAAAAAGAGTTTGAAATTAAGATAGACTAAAAAAATACATCTATGAATAAATAAAATATTCCGAAAAAGAAGGAATTTGTAATTTCGTGTCGAAGTATACTTATATCTAGTACAAAAGTACTAAAAAATGGCAGAATGATTTCCGGGAGGTGGTATGTGACTGTAAATCGAATCAAAAATATAATTACTTATTAATTGTTGGGAGAGTTTAAGGCACTTTCCTCTCATTGGAAGCTAAGACCCGTCATTTCAATCTGGTCACCTATAAATGGCGGTGAGCTAGTGGTGAAACCGGCCAATAGAGAAACGTTAAGATAAATCCAATGAGGAGGAATTTTCAAATGAAAAAAATTAAATTAATGGTACTGGCAGCAATTCTGGTTGTTGCAGTAAGTGGAATGGTAATGG
>JBKGXW010000071.1:0-12748 GCA_046546395.1 Halanaerobiales bacterium | reverse complement strand
TCGTATGCAAGTGACAGTAAGTCCCAGTATTGGCTCCTCTATGTTTCAGGAAACCCCTGAAACTGAAAAATGACTATAGATAGCAAGTGCTAAGCAAACTAAACTTAACACTTGCTATATATTATCTGACATCAATTATTTTAAATTATTCAGCTACTATACTGTTTACTTCTTCTGTGATTGTATTACCACCTAACGTACTCCATTTATTCACAAAATTATCAAACTCATCAATAGACCTGTCACCAATAATTATCTGAAGATAGGATTCATTTTCTAAATCCTGTAAAATACCATTTTTCTGTGCCATCGTCCTGGTAGTTCCTGAAAATGCTGGAATATTAAACTGTATGTCATATTCAGCGAAAGTACTTGCTCCTTCTAACCATGAAACAGCACTAGCCCAGAGACCTATATCAGCTAATGGATCTTCTGCTGCTTTCCAATTCCTAATTGTATCTACTATACTCTGTGTTTCTTTTGTAGCATCATCATAATCCAATTCCCCATTGATAACATCCATTATCTGATTATATCTTATACTGATTTCTTTTAGGTATTTAGCACTCATACCGTTTATTGGTCGAATATTAGTAGTTGTTTCGGCATACTTACCACCAGGGTCTACAAGGTTATTATACCAGTCGAGTTGCTTCATATCAGCTAACTGACTCCAATTAAGCATTTTCATTATTGCTTCTGGATGTTCATAGTCTTTACGAACAACCATTATTTGTCTTACAGCAGGATAACTCCTGGAATAAGCATTTCCATCTTCAGACTTAATAAAATATGCTTTCCATTCAGATTCTGGATTGTTTTGTATTGCGCTGTTAAGAGGCCACCATGTTGACCACCAGGCCCCCTGAAAAATACCGGCTTTTCCTGACATTACAGGCTCTACAGCATCATCACCTGTTTTCAGTAAAAACTCTTTATCTACAATTCCAGCCTCATACATTTCATGAATTTTGGCTAGAGCTGCCTTAGCCTCCGGTTGTACAGACCCATAAACAACCTTTCCGTCTTTATTGATCCAGTCACCAGGATAAGCATTATATGCACCAAATACCCAGTCAAACGAAGCAGTATCTCCTTTAAATAATACCTGGCGTCCAGGCAAACCAATAGTATCATCTACGCCATTACCATCAGGATCCTGTTCTTTAAAGGCTTTGGCTATTTTAATCACATCATCAACAGTCTCCGGTCCTTCAAGACCTAAATTGTCCAGCCAATCCTGTCTTACCCACATAATAGGAGCTGCTGTTTCAATATCAGAAAGATTAGGAATAGCCATTAATCTACCATCAAATGTTACATCCTTGAAAGCCACATTATCTGACTCCTCATGAAATTTCTTCAAATAAGGTGATGCATTTTCATCCCATAAATCAGTCATATCCATGATCATATCATTGTCAACAAGTTTTCTTAAAATATTCAAACCCTGAGGTTCTACTAACAAGATAAGAAAATCAGGAAGGTCATTACTGGCAATCAACATATTAACCCTATTTTCAAAGGAATTATTCTGATCGCTAACGGTCCAATCAACTTCAAAGTTAATGTTTAGATTATCTTCATACCATTTTACAATATCATTATTTTCCAGGTCTTCTCCCTCTGGGAATTTAGGTTCTAAAGGGAGTTGTCTACCCGTTGTAACTGTTACCGTTTCGTCCATCGGAGTATAATACTCAGTATTTGTATCAATTTCCTCCTCAGCTAAAACCTGACCGAAACTTACAAGCAAAAAAATAAATACCAGTGTGCTAAACAAAACTTTTTTAAAACTTCTTTTCATTTTAAAATCCTCCTATGCTTAAGTTTATAGACTTACGCTTATTTAAATTGTATCATTCATATCAAGATTACGGGAGTGAAATGTGTTTTCAAGAAGTAAGAAGTTTGTTTTTTAAAAAATAAAGTATACATTTTTCATACTATCTTTAAACATTTTTCATTTAGAGTATGTTAGAAAAGTTTTCATTTTGCACCGTAGATTATAGTTCCCTTCACTCAATGGACACATGTCCTTAACTTCGTTCCGGGAAATATAATCTAATAAGCTAAGTTTTCGAACATGTACATTTAGTTAAATCTGCTTTTTCTATATTCTGTTGGAAGTAATCCTGTATATTTTTTAAACACTCTACTAAAATACTTTTCATCACTAAAACCCACCTGTTGAGCAATCCAATATACAGGTTTTGATGTATTTAATAAGTACTCCTTTGCCCTTTTTATCTTCTCTTCTCTAACATACTTACCAAAAGACTTGCCCAATAAATCCTTAAAACACTGACTAAAATAAGCCCTGCTAATATTAACTTCTTTCGCCACTTTTAATTGGGTAATATTACTACCTATATTCTCTTCTATATAATTAACTGCTTTTTTCATACTGTTAATTATGGATTCAGAATAATTATATTTATTATTGAATTCAATATTGGATGTTTTAATTCTTGACAAATTATTTTTCTCTTCAATTCTCTTCTTTATTACCGATAGTATTTTTTCTCCATTCTCTTCTTCCAATTGAGTTTTTACAATATAGTCAATCACTCCTGCGTTTATAGCCTCCTTAGCATATTCAAAACTCTGATGACAGGTTAATAATACAACAGCTATCTGATGATAATTTTCTTTAATAATTTTAATTAATTCAATCCCGGTCATTAGGGGCATAGTAATATCTGTAATTAAAAGATCAACAGAATTATTTGTAATAAAATCCAGAGCTTTTTTGCCATTAGCGGCCTCACCAACAACTTTCATATTATATTTTTCCCAGGGCATTAAAGATATAATTCCCTTCCTAACTATTTTTTCATCGTCTACTATCAGTACTCTAATCATATTTCCTCCTTTAAATTTGCCGTGGGAATATAAATTATAAAACGGGTACCTTCGCCTAATTTACTCTCAATATTTAAATTTACTTTGTTCGAGTCATAAAATGTTTTCAACATTCTTTGAACATATTCTAAACCTATACCAAATCCAACTGTCCTATCTTCAGAGTCACTTTTTAAAAATAAGTTCTTTAGCTTTTCAGGATTCATACCATTTCCATTATCTGAAATTACAATCCTGATGAACTGAGCTAGTTCTTTTATATTTACCTCTATCTTACCTTCTTCGCAACTTAGTCCATGAAAGAGACAATTCTCTACTAATGGCTGAAGTATAAATCTGGGCATTTCCGTTTTTAATGCCATTTCATCAGCATCTACATTTATAACAAATTCATAATCATAACGTACCTGTAGAAGCTTCAGATAAGTTTTGACTGCCTTAATTTCTTCTTCAAGTGTTACGGCATTGCCATTTTTTTCTAAATTATAGTGCAGCAATCTAGTCAACCGCCTGATAACATCATCAATTTCTGTTTGTCCATTCATTTTTGCTAACCATTGAATAGAATTTAGAGTATTATGAAGAAAATGAGGATTTATTTGATGCATCAGCATCTCCACTTCTAACTCTCTTTTAGCTTTTTCTCGCCACTTAACTTCATTAATAAGTTCTACAATTCTTTTTCTCATCAACTGAAATTGATCTAAAACTTCATCAAATTCTTCAACATTTGTATGCTCTATATCTGAATCAAATTGTTTCCTGGAGACCAATGTTATTTCATTATGCAGGATATTTAATGGTCTGCTTACCATTCTCCAGATAGCTACTCCAAATAAAAGACTTATTATTATTGATATTACTCCAATTATACTATATGAAGTGAGCCAACTACTTACTGCTTTATCATATTGGTCTTTTTCAATAGCCGTTAATATAGTCCAGCCATATTGGCTTGACTGTCCAAATATATAATGTCCTTTGTATAGCTGTTTAGTATTTAGGGCATATGAATCGTTGTAATCTAGATTAGTTACAAATAATTCTGGCAATTCACTATATAAAATCTTCCCCTGATTATTTATAATTATATGTTTCACATTAAAACCATAGTGAACATCCTCTATTAGATCTCTAAATCTACCAAAACCTGATTCGATATAAACATAACACTCAATATCTGGTATATTCACTTCCCTTACAATTGAAAAAACTTCATTCTCGATTCCTTCATAAATAGATTGATGTGGTCCAAAATATTTTATTCCTTTTTTTGCTGCCAGTAAAGGCTGCTCTTCTATATAAAAATCATCTGTGGATAGCATCATAGCAGATAGGGAAATATCTTTATTCTTACTATAATATCTGATAATACCAAGATTAGGATTACCGTAACTCATTAATTCGATATTTTCAATTATCTCTTTTTGTAGTTGATATTTAACCATTATTTCAGGGTCTTCCATTAAAATAGATAGTTTATTTCCGATACTTCCATCCAGGGCTAATAACTTAGAAGAATAATCAAGTTGATTCAAAATATTATCAAAATTATTTTTAATCTGGTTCAGATTATTATATATTCCATTTTCTATTTGATTATTTACAAGTGAAAACAATGAAGAAAGAGAAGTACCACCAAGTAATATAAGTGGTATTAATGAACTCAAAACCAGCACTATAATAAGTCTATATTTTAAAGGCCTTGAATGTTTATAGTCAGGGTATTTTATATTGTTTCTTAACTTAAATTTCGATTCCATAAGATATTCCTTTCTTGAATATTTTACAATACGGAATATATTAAGAGAGCTTACCATTAACTGCTATAATACCACTCTTAAGAATATTGCAGTTGTCTTAATTATAACATCCTCATCACACCCTCTAGCAGGGGTTCATTCATATCAGGAAATCTCCTGATAGAACATATTATCCAGGCCTCTTTATCAATTTAGCGGGGCGTATAATTCAATATTTAATTAAACTTTAAATAGCCAATTAAATTTCATCCAATGCGTAGCCTGGATAAAGTTTTCCTGGCTGTCCTAGATAAATTTAAAACTGACAAGTTTAATATTGGAATCTGCTTTTACATATAGGTCATGATTTCCTTTGACAGAATCTATATTGCAAATACTTTTCTGCCATAAATGTCCCTTCCTGGGGGTAACCCCACATAATCCAAGCAAAGGACCCTCAGGGCTATCAATTCTCAACTCAATCTGACCCTGATCAAACTCACTGGCAGAAGTCATTTCGAAATGGGTAAAATCTTTATTAAAATCAATATCATGAAAAGCTATCCAGTTCCCCCTATCTATAAACTTAACACATGTACCCCCTCCTGAAAGTTGACTTTCTTTTATTTCATCAAGAATAATCCCCTGATAATCATCATAGTTAAATGCATTTGTTAAAACACTTAAGTCCCGGGATGGGATTATTTCACCATCAATTTTTATTCTTTCAGTCAATCTAATATCTGAGGAAGAACTACCCAACATTATTTTATAAAAACCCTTTTCTAAACTGAACTTATCTCTGGTGACATCCCAGAAAGATAATTCCTCTGCAGCAAAAGCAAAAGTGACTTCCCTGTTTTCTCCTGGTTCAAGGGTTATTCTCCTGTAGCGTTTTAACTCTTTTATAGGACGTCTTACTCTTGATTTTTCCTGTTGTATATATAATTGAATTACTTCATCACTGACCACTGAACCTACATTTTTAACCTGACACTTCACCTCAATAATATCATCTACATCAATCTTTCTATTCTTAATCTCCAGTGCACTATACTTAAATTGTGTGTAGGTCAAACCATGACCAAAAGGATATAGTGGTTCTTCGTCAAAATACATATAGGTCCTCTTACCCTTAATTATGTCATAGTCCATTATCTCTGCCAGCTGATCAACAGACTTATACCAGGTCATACTCAACCTACCAGCTGGATTATAATCCCCAAATATTACATCTGCAATAGCATTACCTATTTCCTGACCGGCATGAGATGAATATAATATGGCAGGTATATTTTCATCAGCCCAATTAATAGCTATAGGATAACTGCTAATAATCACGAGGATTGTATTGGGATTTGCCTTATACACAGCCTTAACTAACTCTTCCTGAGCAGGTGGCAGAGTTATATCTTCTCGATCAATCTCTTCTTTTCCATTCACAAGGGGATGATTTCCCACAAATACTATAGCAGTGTCTGATTCTTTAGCTGCCTTTACTGCCTGATCGATACCTTTCTTTTCAGTATTGATGAGAAACTTAGCAGAATTACTAAGTGTACTTTCTTCCGAAATCTTCAAAAATAAGCTTTCATCATCACAGAGAACATTCTTATTGTCCCATGTTTTTATCCGATAACTGCCGTCTCTCTGAGGTATAAAATTGTAAAGCTCACGGACAAACCAGCCGTAAACCTCTTCTGCTGAAGCAGAAAGAACATCATTAGCACTTGTAACATATTTTCCAGTGACATGAGATTTCAGGGTATATCTACCCCAACCCCAGTCATTAAAATCGTATATAATATCATTACCTTTCATATTAACTAGTTCGTCTTCTGCTTTCAGTTTTTCTTCAATATCAGGAAGAATATATTTATTGTTGGCAAGAGATTTGAGAGTCACTTGATCAGTACAATCTGTAAAGATAAGCTCTTTATCTCCCAATTTGTTTTGTATTCCCTCTAGTGGCGTTACTTTATAGGGCAAGGCCCCTGTATACCAGTCTCTATAGACAACATCCCCCAGTAGGCCGATAACCGCTACTTTATTCAGGGCATCTGTATTTAAAGGAAGAACATTGTTCTCATTTTTTAAAAGTACAATCGATTCCCGGGCAGCCTCCAGTGCCAGTTCATTATGTTCATGGCAACAGAGCTTTTTCTCATGTATCTTTGTGTATGGATTAGACTCCTCTGGATCAAATTGACCGAGACGGAATCTAATTCTGAACATATTAAAAAGGGCATTGTCAATATCTTCTTCACTTAACAACTCTTTTTCCAGGGCATCTTTTAAGGAATTAATAATTAATTCTGGTTCGTCTGGTATACAATCGACCCCACTTTTTATTGTTTCAGCAATTGATTCTATATGATTATCATAATAGTGATGCATTGTTACTGTCTGACCAAAGTCAGCACCATCTGAAACAACAAATCCAGGTAAACCCCATTCACCCTTCACAACCTTCTTCACATCTTTATTTAATATCGCAGGTCTTCCATTTATTTCATTGTAGGAAGTCATAATACAGCAGGCCTGACCATCCTCGACAACTGGTCTGAATGCCTCCCAGTAATATTCCCTCATATTTCGGGGATCAACCGTGACAGAACAATAACACCTTTCTTGCTCATTGTTATTGGCAAAAAAATGTTTTAAGGCTGCCGCCATTTTCAGATAAAATGGATGTTCCCCCTGCATCCCCTTTACCAGAGCAGTTGCCATTGTACTGGTCAAATAGGGATCTTCTCCATAAGCCTCTTCTGTTCTTCCCCAGCGTGGATCCCTCTCCATATCTACAGTTGGTGCCCAGAGTGTTAAACCTGTATTCTTTTTTTTGTTATAAATTCTTGCTTCATCACCTATCACGGAACCAATCCGTTTCATTAGATCCGGATTCCAGGTACAGGCCAGGCCAATCGGCTGTGGAAAAACAGTAGCTGGGTCACCCTCTCTTGATACCCAGCCGTGAGCCGCCTCTCCCCCCACTTTATATGCTTCTATTCCCAGTCGTTCTACCGCTGCCTGCTTTGTCGGTATTAAACTGATTTTCTCTTCTAATGTTAGTCTTGAGATAAGATCATTAATTCTGTCTTCAAGTGGCAATTTGTGGTTTCTATAGGGAAAAATCTCAAGAGAATCCTTTTTATCAGACATATTCTTCCTCCAATCACTTACTATTTTATTATTATCTCCAGCATACTTTTACCTTCTTCTGGTACTATTCTTATACCATTATCAACTCTTTTAAATATACCACCTTTTACACTTTCAACTTCACCTGAATTAAGCAGTAATATTGACCATGGTTTATCAGCACCTTCAAGCTCAATATAAATTATTCCCTTACTTTTAACTGCTTTAATACTTGTCTCTACTTTACCATTCTGGTTATAAACTTCTGTAGAAGCAGAGCCGCCTTCTTCCAGACTAAATATCTTATATGTTATATCCTCTGAGTAATCATAATCAGGACGCGTATCTTCATGACCAACTGCGATAATACTGTTCTGTCTAACCAGTAATGGGATACTCATAAAGTCATGCTTTTCTCTTATCCATCTCCCTCCTGTTACACTCTGACCGTTTATATAATTGGTCCAGCTGCCTTCCGGGAGATAATAGCTAACCTCACCATTTTCTTTAAAAACAGGCGCAACCAGCAATGAGTCACCCAACATATACTGCTTATCTAGCTGTTCAATCCCAACCTCATTATCAAATTCCAGTACCATAGCTCGCATGACAGGCACCCCTGTTGTATGAGCCTGATAAGCCGCTCTATATAAATAGGGCATTAGACTACACTTTAATTTGGTAAAAAATCTAAGTACGTCTACGGATTCTTCATCAAATAACCAGGGTACTCTATATGATGAACTGCCGTGTAAACGGCTGTGAGATGAAAGAAGTCCAAAGGCAATCCACCTCTTATAAACATCAGGAGCAGCAGTACTCTCAAAACCACCAATATCATGACTCCAGAAACCAAAACCTGATAAGCAGAGAGATAGTCCACCCCTCAGGCTTTCCGCCATGGCACCATAATCACTGAAACAATCTCCACCCCAGTGAACAGGGAATTTCTGTCCACCAGCAGTAGCTGAACGGGCAAAAACTGCTGCTTCATTTTCACCCAGTTCTTCTTTCAATACATTAAAAACCAGTTGGTTATATAAATAACTATAATAATTGTGCATTTTAACCGGGTCAGAACCATCATGGTACACTACATCTATTGGAATCCTTTCCCCGAAATCCGTTTTAAAGGTATCTACACCCATATCGATTAGCTCCCTTAATTTATCCGCATACCAACTACAGGCATCAGAATTGGTAAAATCAACAATTGCCATTCCCGGCTGCCATTTATCCCACTGCCAGACCGTTCCATCAGAATTTTTGATAAAATAACCCTTCTTCATTCCTTCTTCAAATAGTTCAGACCTCTGACCGACATATGGATTGATCCAGACAGAAATCTTTAACCCCTTTGCCTTCAATCTTTTTAACATAGCAGCAGGGTCAGGGAATACATCCTCATCCCATATAAAATTGGTCCAGTGATATTCCTTCATCCAGAAGCAGTCAAAATGAAAAACATGAAGTGGTAGATCTCGCTCTGCCATTCCATCTACAAAACTATTTACAGTCTCTTCATCATAGTTTGTTGTAAATGAAGTAGTCAACCATAATCCAAATGACCAGGCAGGTGGTAGTGCAGGTTTTCCTGTTAAATCTGTGTATTTCTTCAACACTTCTTTTATAGTTGGCCCATTTATGATATAGTAATCCAGGTATTCACCCGGCACACTGAATTGTACCTTATTGACCCTTTCAGAGCCCACTTCAAAAGATACCTTTTCAGGGTGATTAACAAAAACACCATAACCCTTATTAGTCAGGTAAAAAGGAATATTCTTATAGGCCTGTTCACTACTTGTTCCACCATCTTTGTTCCAGATGTCTACTACCTGTCCATTTTTGACAAAACTGGTAAACCTTTCACCCATACCATATACATATTCACCTACCGAAAGCTCCAGTTGATCTCTCATGTAGGTCTTCCCACTTTCGTGTTGTACATATCCCATATTCCTGAAATCGCTGGCTGTTATTTGTTCATCCTGGTTAAAGAAGCATATTTTAAAGTTATCTTTATCTAACACTGCTTTTAGGCTGCCGGTTTGATAATTTATTCTCTTCTCATCATCGTCAACAGATATATTTTTATTATCTGACTCATTTATCTCAAACGAAGGTGTATTTACAATCTGTCCTTTATAATGATAAAACTGAACTCGAATTATATCATCCATAGGTGAAGATAATTTTATTGTAAACAAAGGTCCCTGTAAGGTATCACCACGGTGATTTATGTGTTGATAGGGCGCATACAATTCTATAGACTCTTCAGATATGTTATAATCACGAACAGTCATAGGATTCTTTATTTCAAAACCCTCTTTTATTAACCAATTACCATCTGTAAATTTCATTTGATCAACTCCTGTTTTTTATTTTCCCAATTTAATATTAACCATATTTAAATCATTTATCCATAACAATACTACTATATATATAGGGCACAACATTCAGGGCCTTTTAGATGCAGCTTTTACCTATCGGCTTTATTAAGTTATCGAAAGCGCTTAAGAATATGTTGTTTATATTATACCATTATATTCCCTGATTGTTAAGTCTTAAGATTAGAAAAATTTTAATAATCTACCTGTTTTACTTTTTTTAGATACATAATATAAAAAACTCAGGGGAAATTCCTTCGCAGCCTCCCTGAGTTTTCTTATTATTTTCTATCATTTAATTATATTAATCAGTTTTTCCTTTTTCTTTTACTCTTCTGCCAATGCTTCCCCATCTTCTGGATTGGAAATACTACTGACTTTCTCGTGATCAGCATCTTCAATAACAGCGTTTTTATCATCCTGTACAGCACTATATAATTTGTATCCACCTGAAAGATTCTTTACATTTTCATATCCATTTTCACTCAATATTCTACAGGCTATATAGCCCCTTAATCCAACAGCACAATAGACTACAATTTCTTTATTTTTATCAAGTTCATTCATTCTATCCCGCAGGCTATTTAATGGTATGTTTATTGAATCATCAATTTTTCCAAAGCTTACCTCAATAGGTTCTCTGACATCAAGGAAAAGAACATCTTCATTCAACCTGTCTATCTCATTCCAGTATATAGGTTCTACAAGTCCTTTCAGGATGTTACCTGCTGCATAAGCAGCCATATTTACAGGGTCTTTTGCAGAACCATAGGGCGGCGCATAGGCCAACTCCAGTTCCTGCAAATCAAATATCGTCAACTCATGCCTTACTGCAGTAGCAAAAAGATCAATTCTCTTGTCAACACCTTCATATCCTACTATCTGAGCCCCCAGCAACCTACCCTTATCAGGGGTAAATATTATTTTTATAAACATGGGCTTTGCACCCGGATAATAACCGGCATGATTGTTTGAATCAGTATATGATACCTGATAGTCTATACCTGTATTTTTTAGCTGTTTTTCATTATTGCCAGTAGTAGCAACTGTCATATCAAAAACTTTTGCTATTGCAGTTCCCTGTGTAGACTGATATTTTTCTTTTCTTCCCGCGATATTTCCAGCAGCAATTCTCCCCTGTTTATTCGCAGGCCCAGCGAGTGGTATCACAGCCGGATTACCATTAATAAAATCCTTAACTTCAATGGCATCACCAATAGCATAGATATTCTCATCATTTGTCTGTAAGTATTCATTGACCTTTATCCCGCCTGAAGTACCAATTTCCAGACCTGCCTCTTCTGCAAGAGTAGTAGATGGTCGGACACCGATAGACATTATTACGAGATCTGTTTCAATCTGTTTTCCACTCTGTAATGTAACAATAGTTGCATTACCTTTTTTTTCAATACAACTTACTCCATCACCAAGATATAACTTAACGCCTTTACTCCTTAGATGATTATGGACCATTGAAGCCATTTCATAATCTACTGGATTCAATACCTGATCAAGCATCTCTGCCAGGGAAACTTCTATTCCCCTTTCAGCAAGATTGTGGGCCATTTCCAGACCAATATATCCACCACCTATTACCAGAGCTTTAGCCGGATTCTTATTGTCAACATATCCCTTAATAAGGTCAGTATCTGGAATAGTTCGTAAAGTAAATACATTATCATTGTTAACACCTTTTATCGGCGGCTTAAATGGTTCTGCTCCTGGTGAAAGTACTAAATAATCATAACTTTCCTTATAAGTCTTATCGTTTTCAAGGTCTTTCACAGTAACTTCTTTATTGTTCCTGTCAATAGAGACTACTTCTTTTTTTACCTGTACACTTATATTGAAACGAGATTCCATACTTTCTGGTGTCTGCACAAGCAACTTACTTCTTTCCTCTATAATTTCTCCAATATGATATGGAAGACCACAATTTGCAAAAGATATATAGTCACCTTTTTCAAACATTACTATTTCGGCATCTTCATCCAATCTTCTCAGTCGAGCAGCAGTACTGGCTCCACCTGCTACTCCACCAACTATTACAGTCTTTTTTGACATTTATATTAACCCCCTGTTTTTAGTTTTAATTTTATAATTTAATTAGCTGCCATAATTTATATTCAACGCAAATAGCTACAGCAATTTACAACCTGATTTATTTATCATACCATCTTCAAAATACCCAACTAAAATAAAGCCTTAATAATCTTCCTGGCATCTTCATTAATAACATAGTAATTTATATTAAGACCATCTCTCACACCTTTTAGTATTCCCAGGTCTTTTAATTTAATAAGGTGTTGGGACAATGTAGATTGTGGAATATCAAGACAGTCCTGCATTGTAGAGACATTACATCCTTCTTCTATTATCAGGCCTTTAACTATACATAATCTAATAGGGTGGGATAAAGCCTTTAATATTTTTATCTTTTCTTCTATAAGTTCCATTTGTTCTGTGATATTCTTCACTATTTCTCCCCTTTCATATACTGGATAACAATATATAATTTTAATTTAAATTAATCCATTTATTTTATTAATTAGCCATATATTTTAGATTTGTCCATTGCTATTAATACTATACTGTAAGTATTATTTATAA
>JBKGXW010000070.1:0-12870 GCA_046546395.1 Halanaerobiales bacterium | reverse complement strand
AAACGTATAAATAGAGATGATTGTTGAAGTTTGTAAGATGACGAATATATAGTGCGTAATTTAGTTAATTGAATTGCTCGGATAAAAAGATCGATGATAGAAATATCCAGGTAGAAAGCTCGATGAATATAGATGTACAGATTAAATGTCAGACAATTATTGTTTTACAATTAACTTACAGTATGATAGAAATCTTTCACGAAAAGGGGGGTTATCAATGGCTCAAATCTTAATTGTTGAAGATGAGGTACAGTTGGCCAGACTGATGGAACTGGAGTTGGAACATGAGGGCTATCAGGCTGTTGTAGAATACAATGGCCGGGATGCCCTGCAGAGAGTAAAGGAAAAAGATTTTGATCTGATATTGCTGGACATAATGCTTCCGGAACTTGATGGAATTGAGGTCTGTGAAAGGATTCGTGAATTTTCTGATATACCAGTAGTAATGGTTACTGCAAAAGATGCTGTTCCTGATAAGGTGGAGGCCCTTGATATAGGTGCCGACGACTATATTACAAAGCCTTTTGCTATAGAAGAACTTCTGGCGCGTATCAGGGCATTATTAAGGAGAAATCAAAATAGTAGTAGGGATGACTCAGATGTTCTTGATGTTGCAGATCTGACTATAGATAAAAATAAGTATAAGGTGATTAGGGACGGTAAAGAAATAGAGTTAACAAAAAAAGAGTATGACTTACTTGTATATATGGCTGAAAATGAAGGTATTGTTCTCTCGAGGGAGGATATTTTACGAAACATATGGGGGTATGATTATCTTGGTGAGACAAATGTAGTTGATGTATATATACGTTATTTACGGAGTAAGGTGGATGATCCCTTTGATGAAAAGTTAATAAAAACTGTTCGTGGTGTCGGTTATGTATTAAGGAGTGAAAGTGAATGATAAGATGTGATAGCTTATGAGTGGTTTTCTGACCTGGCGGAAGACAATATCGGGTAGGTTGACTACAATATATGTTCTGGTATTTATTCTTGTTTTGCTTGCATTGAATATTGCTGCATATCTGGGATTAAGTTATTTTATAAACCATAATGCCAGAGATAGCCTTGACAATACAATGGAGTTCCTTTCCAATAGATTGATTCAGATGAACTTCTATGATACGGAACTTATAAAAGATGTTAGTATTAGTGAGCAGAACATATACTTCAGAATTCTGTCTGTGAATAAAAGAGTTCGTTTCGAATCTGGATTACTGGAAGATGTAGATATACCTGTTGTGCCGGGTTATCAGGGCTTCAAAAAAGATGGACGACAGTTTATCTATAAAACTAATATGATTATTGAACAGGGGATGTTTATTGGATATATACAGGCTGTCAGGGAAATGACCTCTGAATATAGATTCTTGAGAATACTTTTGACAATTATGTCTATTGCCAGTTTGTTTGGTATTATAGCAGCTGTTATTACAGGTTATACAATAACAAGGAAAACCCTTGAACCAATTTCATCTATCACCGAAACCGCCAGAGAGATCAGTGGGTCAGATATCAGTAAACGTCTGGAAATTTCGGGACCTGAGGATGAATTGACGGATATGGCCAACACCTTCAATTCCATGTTGGATAGACTGGAAAGTGCTTTTCAGCGGCAGCGGCAGTTTGTGTCAGATGCCTCTCATGAACTGCGAACCCCTATATCAGTAATTCAGGGCTATGCAAATCTTCTTGATCGTTGGGGGAAAGAAGATAAAGAGGTAAGGGATGAGGCTATAGAAGCAGTTAAAAAAGAAGCAGTTAACATGAAGTCTCTGGTCGAGGGTTTGTTGTTTCTGGCAAGAAGTGATGATAACAGGATGGAAATAAATAAGATAAATTTTTATACCGATGAATTATTGGATGAAATAATACAGGAAACTGAAATGATAGTAGATAGAATTAACGTTTATAGTAAGAGAATAGATAGCGCTCAGCTTTATGCAGACAGGGAATTGCTAAAACAGATGTTGAGAATATTTGTTGATAATAGCATAAAATATACACCCTCTGGCGGAAATATTGAGCTTAATGTGATAGATAATCAGGATACAATAAAGTTTGTTATCAAAGATACGGGTATAGGAATTCCTGAAGAAGATATACCACATGTTTTTGAAAGATTTTACAGAGTTGACAAGTCACGATCTGATAAGAAAGGAACCGGGTTAGGGTTGTCTATAGCCCGCTGGATTATCAAACAGCATGATGGTGAGGTCAGGGTAGAGAGTAGCCCTGGTGAGGGTACAAAAGTGACAGTATCCATCCCTTTGGTATTAGAAGAAAAGAGTAAAAGTAAAAGGTGAAACATTGAAAGAGTAACTGGCTTTGAAAAAATAAAATTGTTCAGGAAAAATACCATATAAAACCCGAAAAGGGCCAACATCAGTTGGCCCTTTAAAAGGAGGATAAAAAATGAAAAAGTATATATGATTATCCCCTTATAAACATCAAAAATTGATTAGTTTATTATAACCTTTTCTTATATCTTTATGTTCTTATAAGGGGTTATTTTCATAATAGCACAAATCATTTTTATTGTAAAGGGATAATAGTAAAAAAATATGGATACATGTATAATTTTTCTTTATAGTATAGAATAGTCCGGAAATTTGTCGATAATTTATATTAAATTCATTAATATATAGAATTAATATAATGATTTAAAATAAATGGTTAAAAAAAGGTATTTATTAAACTACATAGATGAAAAATACTGAAAATTGCCTGTTTTGCTAAATTAAAGACTAGAATTAATTTACTATATAAACTTTTTGCGCTATAATATTGTATAAAAGTATTAATATATAATTGTTAATTAGTGAAAGGGAGTGAAATTGTAGGATGGAGTACTTTTTAGATGAAAAGCAGCAAATAATGTGTGATATTGCTCGTAGAATTGCTGAAGAAAAGATTGCGCCAGTGGTAGAAAAATATGATCGAAATGGGGAGTTTCCCTGGGAGATCATGAAAATATGTGCTCAGACAGATTTGTTCAGGGTCTATATTCCTGAAGAATATGGAGGACTGGGCGGTGGTGTCCTGGATATGTCACTGGTTACAGAAGAGCTGAGCAAGGTCTGTGGAGGTATATCTTTAGGTTATGCAGCCACAGGATTGGGGACCATGCCGATTATACTCTTCGGAAATGATGAGCAGAAGAAGAAGTATTTAAGCAGAGTAGCAGAGGGAACAATTGCTGCTTTTGGTCTGACGGAATCAGAAGCCGGCAGTGATGCAAGTAATATGCAGACAACGGCTGAGAAAGATGGAGATTATTATATCCTTAATGGTACAAAACAATGGATTACGAATGGTGGAGAGGCTGATATTTATACGATTATTGCCATGACTAATAAAAGTAAGGGTTCCAGAGGAGCTACTGCATTTATCGTGGAGAAAGGTACACCGGGATTCAGCTTTGGTGTTAAAGAAGACAAAATGGGTATTCGCGGTTCAACAACCAGAGAACTCATTTTCGATAATTGCCGTGTACATAAGGATCAGATTCTGGCGCGTCCGGGCTTTGGTTATATTGTGGCTTTAAAAACCTTGGACCGTACCCGCCCTGGAGTAGCGGCTCAGGCTGTAGGTATTGCTCAGGGCGCTATTGATGCCTGTCTTAAATATACAAAGGAGAGGGAACAGTTTGGCAGGACTATTTCCAGCTTCCAGGCTATACAGCATATGCTTGCTGATATGGCAATGAAGACAGAAGCAGCCAGGTCACTTGTTTACAATACAGCCAGGATGATTGATAGTGGAGTCAGTGATATCAGTCGTGAATCTGCTATGTGTAAATGTTTTGCTTCTGATGTGGCTATGGAAGTTACAACAGATGCTGTTCAGATATTTGGTGGTTATGGATATATGAAAGATTATCCAGTTGAGAAAATGATGAGAGATGCAAAAATAACTCAGATTTATGAAGGTACAAATCAGATTCAGCGTAATGTAATCGCATCAACTCTATGGAAGAAGTAAAAGTATTTGCTATAGATCCACTTGCTGGCTCGGATAATTTTTAACTGATAAACGTCTATTAGGAGAGTAATTAGAATGCAATTCAAAGAATTAAAATGCAGTTTTAATAAGAGTCTTAAAGACTAGTATATTTTAATATATTATGAATGGAGGATTGTGAATGAATATTGTTGTATGTATAAAACAGGTTCCAGATACCAATGATGTTAAGATAGATAAGAAAACAAATACACTAATGCGGCAGGGGGTAAAGTCTATTATAAATCCCTATGATATGCACGCTATTGAATCAGGTTTAAGATTGAGGGAAGAATTTGGGGGAAAAGTAACAGTCATAAGTATGGGACCATCTCAGGTAGAGGAATCTTTAAAGGAGGCCATTTCACTTGGTGTAGATGAGGTTATTCTATTGAGTGACAGGGCCTTTGCTGGGGCTGATACCCTGGCGACATCTTATACTCTGGCAAAAGCAATAGAGAAGATAGGTGGTATTGACCTTATATTATGTGGTAAGCAGGCTATAGACGGTGATACTGCACAGGTAGGCCCCGGAATTGCAGAGCATCTTAATATCCCACATGCTACATATATTGAAGATATTGTTGAAACTACTGATAATGATATTACTGTCAGAAGAAAGATAGAAGAGGGCTATGAAAAAATCAGATTACAACTTCCTGCTCTCCTTACCGTGATCAAGGAGATTAATGAGCCGAGATTACCATCGATCAGCGGCATTTTGAAATCCAGAAGAATTGAAGAAATACCCGTCTGGACTGCAGATGACATTGATCTGAATAAAGACTTTATTGGTCTTGACGGTTCGCCTACTCAGGTGGTATCGGTAGCCACACCTGAACTTGATGTAGAAGCAAAGATATTTGATGGAGAATGTGGGTACCAGGTAGATTGTTTACTGAAGGCCCTGTCTGAACAAAAGGTATTGTAGGGGGATGATAAAAGATGAGTATATTTGTAAGTGATAGTTGTACCGGGTGTAAATTGTGTATTAAGCATTGTCCTTTTGATGCAATAGAGATGAGAGATAACAAGGCCTATATACTGGAAAGCTGTACTTTATGTGGGGCCTGTGAAAGTGTTTGCCCTGTAGATGCAATTAGCATAGAGAAAAAAGAAAGTGACCTGGATTTCAGTGATTACAGGGATGTGTGGGTTTTTGGTGAACAGAGGGATGGAGAAATGAGTTCGGTTGTACTCGAGTTAATCGGTGAAGGCCGAAAACTGGCAGATAAGCTTGAACAGGATCTATCTGTAGTATTAATAGGAAATAAGATGTCTGAAAAAGCGGAGGAATTAATAAATTATTCTGTAGATAATGTTTATCTGGTGAATGAAGAAGGTCTGGAGCAATATAACGATGAGTATTATACAGCAATTATGACTGAATTAATAGCTGAATACAAACCATCCATCATATTGATGGGCGCTACTGCCATTGGTAGGTCTCTTGGACCCAGAGTGGCTGCCAGGGTGAAAACTGGGCTAACAGCTGACTGTACTGGCCTGGATATTGATGTAGAAGAAAGACATCTACTTCAGACCAGACCGGCATTTGGTGGCAATATAATGGCTACCATTGTCTGTAAAAACCACAGACCACAGATGGCTACTGTAAGACCAGGAGTAATGAAGGCTGCTGCAGAGAATCCTGGATATCAGGGTGAGGTAATTGAATATAGTTTTGATCTTGATAAAGTAAGCTTGAAGAGTGAGGTACTTGAGGTTGTTAAAGAGGCTCGAGAAGGAATAAATATAAATGATGCAGAAATAATAGTATCTGGAGGCCGCGGACTGGGGTCTGCAGAGAATTTCAAAGTGATTGAAGAATTGGCTGAAACTCTGGGAGGAGCAGTAGGAGCCTCAAGGGCTGCTGTAGATAATGGCTGGATAGATCATGATCATCAGGTGGGCCAGACAGGTACAACTGTAGGACCACGTATTTATATTGCCTGCGGTATATCAGGGGCTGTACAACATCTGGTAGGAATGAAATCCTCTGATGTTATAATAGCAATTAATAAGGATCCTGAAGCGCCAATATTTAATTATGCAACATATGGATTAGTAGGGGACTTATTTGAAATAGTTCCTATGATGATCAAGCAGTTGAAAGAAGGAGCGAGTCTAAAAGAGGCGGCTTCAGCGAGTGAGTAGATGAAATTCATTTTTTTAATAAGAAAGTAATAAGATTCACGTCATATTAAACGGCTAATTCCAGTTATAAATGGATTTTAGCCGTTTTAATTTTGTCTGCTATATTTACTGATAAACATTAAAAATAAATTAATATATTATTGAAAAACACATGTGATTTTTTTAAGATGCTTATATATATTTAAAACAGAGCATTTATAATTCAGGTGTATTTCACAATGATTTGGAGAAATCTTGTTACTTAAATAAACAGTTGTATATCAGAGCTTAATGCATCTTTTAAGTAATCTTCTGCTGTCATAATTTCTACCTCTGGCAGCAGTTCTTCTTTTTTTATCCCCATTGTTTCTGCTGATAGTTTGCAGCCATAAAATTTCACACCTTTATCCCGTGCTTCTTGCAAAAAATCATATAATTTGGGAGTATCATCATCTTCCATCATTCTCTCCAGCATCATTTTACCAAGCCCACTCATATTCATTCTTGAGAGTGGAAGTTCTTCTGGACCCTTTGGAGTAACCATTCCAAACATTTTCTCGAAATTACTCTTATCTTCTGTAGTAAAAGTCTCGGGATCGCGCAGGAGGCAGAGCCCCCAGAAAGCACAGAAGATAGTAACAGGCATGTCTATACTGCATGCAGTATCTGCCAGTATTAGTGCTGCAAGTGCCTTGTCGTAATTTCCGCTGAAAAGTAGTATGTTTAATTTCTTGTCAACAGTACTTATGTGTCTATAATTTTTCATGGAAAGACCCCTTTATTTAATGTGTAGGAAGAGAAAATAAAAATCTAATATAATTATTGATATTAATAGGTTTCACCATCAAATATATTATGTTTTATAACCTGGTTTTATTATTTGTTTCTATTACTTAAATCTATTCGTAAAAAGTCAAATTATATATACTTTATTCAATATTATTTTAAACTGGAGGTAATTATCCGGAGTGCCTTAATAAGATAGTCAACCTCCTCCTTTTGATTATACATGCCAAAGCTTATTCTTACTAGACCCGGATGTAGTGCGGAAGGGTTTTGAATATGTTTTGTGATATCTTTATCTGAAATATTCAGTAATTTTTGAATATATGGCTGGGCACAGAAGCACCCATTACGTACCGCTATCCCGTACTTTCTGGCCAGGATTTCTGCTACTTCTTCATGACTCATACCATCTATATTAAATGGTATAATAGAAACAGTTCTGCTATGATAGTTGATATTATATAACTTTATCTCCGGGAACTGGAGCATTTTTCTGATAGTATAATTTTTCAATTCCCGTTCGTATCTGGAGATTTGCTCCATACCAATCTTATTAATTTTTTTTATAGACTCCGCTAGAGCTATTACCCCCATAATATTTGGTGTACCAGCTTCTTCTTTCCATGGGGGCCTATCCCAGTATACTTTTTTATGAGTTACTACCTGCACCGTGCCGCCACCTCTGTATTCTGGTGCTCCTTCTTCAAAGTATTCTGCTGGGCCAATAAGTACACCCATACCGAAAGGAGCATATATCTTATGTGCAGAAAAAACCAGGTAATCTATCTGCTCTTTCAGCATATTGATAGGCTCATGAGGAACCAATTGTGCTCCATCGACCAGGATTCTGGCGTTATATTGATGGCACAAACCTGCTATTTTCGAAATTGGATTTATATACCCTGTTACATTTGAAGCCCCTGTCACAGTTACTAGCTTTACTTTTCCATTATATTTAATCAATTTTGTCTCCAGATCTTCTAATGAGAGCAATCCGTTTTTGTTTAGTTCTATGTAATCCAATCTGAATTTATCTCTCCAGGGTAAATCATTGGAGTGGTGTTCCATATCTGTAGAAAGGACCACACATTCATCAGCTTTTTTCTGGTTATTGCACAGGCGGTAGGATAATTTATTGATTGCTTCTGTAGTATTTTTTACAAATATTACAGTGTGGTACTTTGTGTCAGCCCCGACGAAATCAGCGATGATTGAGCGGGATTCTTCATATAATCCAGTGGTTAATTTAGATTTGTAGCCCTTACCCCTGTGTATAGATGAATACCAGGGTGCAAATTCATTAATTGCTTCCAGAACAACCTTTAAAGGTGGTGTGGTTGCAGCATTATCAAAGTTGATATATTTTACAAGCCTGTTATCTATCACAGGGATCATGGTATCGGTACCAATTACATACTGGCGAAAAGGAGAAGTTTCTATCAATTTTATCACCTCAAAACTTATATTATTCATGATGTAAATTTTTGTTCATATATCAATTTATTAAGGAGGATTTCGCTTAGTTCAAAAGAAGTATATATTATAAGAATAAAGGTGTTAGAAGTATGCAGGCTGTTAATAAATATCAAGCCTTTGGCAGCAGTTAGACTTAAGCCGGAGACCACGCCCCCCTGGGAGTTATAGTGGCAGTTAGCCCCTGGGTAAAAATAGATACTGCTTAAGGAATGTGTAATATCATATGAAAGATTAGCTGGAAAAGAAAGCGGAGGAGAAGGTAATTATGGATGCATATTTTGATATGTTTTCTGGTATAAGTGGAAACATGGTTTTAGGGGCTTTGCTTGATCTGGGTCTTGAATTAAAAGAGCTGGAAGAAGAACTAAAAAACTTGGTTTGAGTAATGAGTACAAACTTGTCAGGAAAATGGAAATTAAAGAGGGTATAAGTGGGACTTATATTCATGACAATACGCTCTGGCATACCAAAAGTAACGACAGTAAATAACGACTGCAAATCATAGATAGTTTTTGTCAAAATCTATAATTATTACAGAAAAACAGATTTTCACTGTGTTATTTACACAATAGAAACCAGAATATAACGTTACAGAAAAGAGAAAAAATTCACAACAAATCAAGGTTTGACAGTATATAATATGGCGTGTTATAATCTTGATAACCATGAGAAAATACATAAAGGAGAGATTTTATGGAGAAGGCGAGAAGTAGAAGTGTTTATATTTTTCTTATAGCCATCATAGTGGCTTTAGTTGTTTTTTTTGTATATCAAAATCAGCAGACAGAGGATTTACAGATTGGTGTGATCCAGATTATAGAACACCCTGCTCTGGATGCAGCAAGACAGGGATTTATTGATGTACTTGATGAAAATGGCTATGTAGAAGGCGAGAATGTGACTTATGATATTCAGGTAGCACAGGGAGATATGTCAACTGCAAATACAATTGCGCAGAAGTTCAATAGTGAAAATGTCGATATGGTACTTGCAATTGCAACACCTACAGCACAGGCAGCTGCCAATGTAATTGAAGATGCTCCAATCTTAATTACTGCAGTTACTGACCCGGTAGATGCGGGTCTGGTAGAAAGTGTTGAACAACCAAATACAAATGTAACTGGTACAAATGATATGCAGCCTATGGATAGACAGTTTGAGTTGATTCAGGATTTTGTTCCAGATGCCGAAAATGTTGGTGTTGTTTATAACGCTGGTGAGGCTAATTCTGTTTTACAGGTTGAGATGGCCAGGGAGATTGCTGATGAACTTGGCATAAATCTTGTTGATGCATCGGCAGACACTACAGCAAATGTAAAACAGGCAGCTGAGTCTCTGGTCGGTCGTGTTGATGCGATTTATGTCCCAACTGACAATACAGTAGTTTCGGCTATCGATGCTGTGATTATGGTTGCTGAAGATAATGATATTCCTTTAATAGTTGGTGAAGAGGGTGGAGTAAGAGCAGGCGCGCTGGCTACTGTTGGTATTGATTATTATGAATTAGGACGTCAGACTGGTAGAATGGCTTTAGAGATATTGGCTGGAGATGCTCAACCAGCAACTATGGCTGTCCAATCCCAGGAAGATACAAGACTAATTATAAATGCCGATGCGGCGGAGGCTATGGGTGTTGAAATACCTGCTGAAGTAAGAGAAAATGCAGCTGAGATAATGGAATAAATCTATAGAAGACAATATAGGATCTTAATTTTTAGTTTGAATAACCTCGCTCTGGAAATGGGGCGGGGTTATAATATAATTAATGAGGAGTGAAATAATGATAGACCTGATTATGCGTACAGTCGAGCAGGGGATAGCTTTCGGCTTACTGGCTATGGGGGTATATATTACTTTCCGTATTCTAGATTTTCCTGATCTTACTGTGGAAGGGAGTTTCCCCCTGGGGGCATCGATAACAGCAAAACTTATAATAATTGGTACAAATCCTTTTTTAGCAACACTACTTGCCTTTATTATTGGAGGAATGTCAGGAATTATAACTGGACTTATTAATACTAAATTAAAAATAGCTGGTTTGCTGGCAAGTATACTGACAATGACCTCGTTGTATTCAATTAATCTAAGAATTATGGGTAAATCAAATATTTCTTTGTTGAGAGAACCAACAGTTATTAAGGTAATGAAGGGATTTATTGAGAGAATTGGACTAAATCCCACATATGTTTCTTTATTTAGTTTTATTTTCATTGTATTTATAGTTAAATTATTACTTGATTATTTTCTTTATACCGAGAAAGGTATGTCGCTAAGAGCTACAGGTAATAACCCCGTAATGATTGAAAGCCTCGGTGTTAATACAGATGTAGCTAAAATAACAGGGCTGGCTATTGCAAATGGTCTGGTAGCACTGTCAGGATCACTTATTGCTCAATATCAGGGTTTCACAGATGTGGGAATGGGTATAGGTATGATTGTTATAGGATTGGCTTCTGTAATCATTGGGGAGGTTGTTATCAGAAGCAGCAAGATACCACTGGCAACACTAGGGGTAATAGTAGGAGCTATTATATATCGTTTAGCTATAGCCCTTGCATTACGATTGGGTTTTGCGCCAACTGATCTAAAGATAGTCACCGCTGTATTAGTTATACTGTCACTTGGGGCTCCAACATTGAGGAAGTTTATGATACAGGATGAGTTTGCAGAACACCTGATGGAAAGGGGGGCATCAGATGCTGAAGATTGATAATCTACACAAGGTCTTTAATATGGGGAAAGTAAATGAGAATTATGCCCTGAAGGGAATTAATCTTAAGGTTCTTTCTGGAGATTTCGTTACCATTATAGGTAGTAATGGTGCTGGTAAATCAACATTATTAAATATGATTGCCGGTACTTACTTGCCAGAATTAGGGAAAATAAGTATTAATGATATAGATGTATCGAAATGGCCGACCTATAAACGCGCCCCATTTGTCGGCAGGGTCTTTCAGGATCCGCTGAAGGGTACTGCTGCTGAGATGACTATTGAAGAGAATCTTTCTCTCGCTTACAAGAGGGGTAAAAAACGCGGTCTGAGACTGGGTATTAACAAAAATAAGAGAAGTGAGTTCAGGGAAATGTTAAGCTGGCTTGAACTGAGTCTGGAAGAAAGACTGGAATACCCTGTAAAGCTTCTGTCGGGAGGACAGCGCCAGGCATTGACATTGTTGATGGCAACACTGGGTGACCCTGAGATTCTGCTCCTTGATGAGCATACTGCTGCACTGGATCCCAAAACCGCTGTTCAAATAATTGATATAACTAAGCGAATAGTAAAAAAGAACAATTTAACTGTCCTGATGGTTACTCATGATATGAAACAGGCCCTGGAAATGGGCAATAGGACTATTATGATGGATAAAGGTAAGATAATACTGGATATAGATGGTCAGGAGCGGGAAGACATGACTATAGATGACCTTGTCAAGAAATTTAGTGAAAAGAGCGGCCATCAGTTAACTGATGATCGGGTATTATTACGGGAAGGCTAGTTTATATACAGGTATATAATACTGGAGTTTTAAAAACTGTAAGGGTATGAATGGACATTCAAAGACCTAAGGTGCTTTACGCACCTTAGGTCTTTGTCTATCTATATTTTTATTCAGTTTCTCCGGTTGGTGTTGTAAAAGTGCGTGCGCCGAGTTCTTTATCCAACATATATATACCAGAACCCTGTTCGCCCAATCTCTGTACCTGTTTGAGATATGTTTCCATTGTGTCTTCTTCTTCTACCTGCTCATCAACAAACCACTGAAGCATACTAATTGTAGCATGCTCGCTTTCTTCTTTTGCAAGATCCATTAGTGTGTAAATTCGTTTAGTTACGAAACGCTCATGCTCAAGTGCCTTGCTGAATACATCGGCTATTGAGTCAAATTCATATGGCGGCTGGTCTATAGCCTGTAATTGAACACGTCCACCCTTTTCATTAATAAAATTATAGAACTTCATGGCATGGAATTGTTCTTCCTCAGCCTGAACCTTAAAGAAATTTGAAAATCCATCAAGTGTTTGATCATCAAAATATGCCGCCATAGATAAGTAATAATAGGCAGAGTATAGTTCATATTTGATCTGTTCGTTGAGTTCTTTTTCCAGTTTTTCTGATAACATTTGCATTCCTCCTTGATTCTAATATCTGTAGTTTGTAGTCTCAGGAAAAATATTATTCCTAATTTTATCAGCAATCTAATACCCTATGTAGTTATCTCAGAGCCTAGCTGATAAAAGTAATGATACTTATTGTCTATTATAACCCATCAAATAGTAAATTAAAAGGGTTTTATTCTCATTATTATAAAAAAATGCAGGTATTTTTATAGTTGCAATATATAAGAGGAATATTTGCTTACAGTATTATAGGTATGATATCAGTAGTATTAATATATTATAGTTTGAATATTTAATTGCTTTATGCTTGTAAAACTCTGTTGTTTGAGATATAATTATTATACATAAAAT
>JBKGXW010000069.1:0-13062 GCA_046546395.1 Halanaerobiales bacterium | reverse complement strand
TATAATTGAAACAGATCCATCCATAGATCCAGATATGGTAGATGATCTGACTTACTATTTTACAGTAGTTGATAGTACTGCTAATGAAATAATTGAGAGGGAAGAAAGTAATTTGCCAGAAAGCGAGCTGGATAGACATCTGAAGTATAGCTTGAGTAGTGATGAGTTAATAGAAGGCCAGAATTATAGATGGTGGGTAGAAGTTAATGACGGATATGAGTATGTAAAATCAGATGAGGTTAATTCTCTGGTAGATCTCTCTCCGCCTACAATTACTTATTTGACTGAAGAAACAAATGATTATCACGATCAGTTGATTGTAGAGGTTGATATCAAAGATAGCGTTAGTGGTATGGAAGAGCTTGAGTATTACTGGAGTAATGATCCAGATAATATAGAGACTATCAATCTTACTGAAAATGAAATTCTGACTTTTGAGGCACCACAGGGCAGGAATGTGTTAAATATTAGGGCCAGAGACAAAGCTGCTAATATATCAGGATGGGTTAGCAGATATTTTGTAGTTGATAATACACCACCAGAGATAGATAATTTAAGCATTGTAGCAGAAGAAATAGGTGGAGATTTTTATGTTAATGAAGAGTTTTCATTCAAATGGGAGGTAAAGGAGGATTCTGCCATTGACTACTATCGGTATGCTGTGGTTACTGAAGAAGAAATAAGCAGCCCTGAAGCCCTTCCAGAGGAGAAATTTAATAAAATAAGTGTGAACTCAAACCAGAATAATTTTATACAGGATGCTAATATTTCTCTTGAAGAGGGTATAAAGTATTATATTCTACTTGAAGTAGTTAATAAGTCTGGATTCAGTACTGGTAGGGTAGTTAGTAGTAATGGTGTATTTATTGATAATACCCCACCCTATATAAAGGATTTTGAGCTACAGGGTGTAGTTAGAAATAATAATAAGAATTATCTCAGGGATTTATCTAATCTAAACTTATCATTGGGTATTACTGATGACGGTACTGGTTTATCAGGTATTAGCTACTCTTTCACAGAAAATATTAATAATAATAACTGGGTAGAGACAGTAGAAGAAGCTGTTAGCAGTTTTACTCCAATTGATGGACAAAGTTACTATCTTGCAGTTAAGGCAGAAGATTTATTGGGTAATATTGAAAAGGTTTATAGTGAAGCAGTTATCTTTGACCAGACCAGTCCAGACATTAATGAGATAATTGCTGGAGATTCACTACAGGTGAAAACTAAAGATGATGTTTATGAAATAGGTACTGAACAAAAAATACCTGTAAGACTGAGAATATCAGACCAAATCCCTCTTACAAATGTATCTTATGCAATAGGTACATCAGAAGGGAGTAATGATATAAGTGAAAATCTCTATCCAGAGGATGACGGTTGGATAAATACGGGAAGTACAGCTTATACACAGGAGTTTGAAATAGAAGAAAACCTGGCTGAAGGGAGATATTATATTACCTTTAGAGTAGAAAACAGCGCAGAACTAGTTTCACAGGAAAGCAGTAACCCGGTTCAAGTTAATAATAACATTGGGTCTGTTCCTGAAATTGAAGACGATGGTCTATATACTGCTGAAGATACGATGCTTCATTTTAGCTGGACATTTGAAGATAGTGATAGTCAGCCGACTGGTTTTGAATATCAAATATTAACAGCTGAGGAGGAATTAGTTCGAAACTGGCAGCTGATTACCAATATATCATTATATGACTATTATGCTGAAGACTTAAGTCTTGAAAATGGACAGGAATACTTTATAAAAATGCGTGCAGTTTACAGTGATAGTGACTATTCAGGAGTAGGTCATAGTAATGGGATTAAAGTTGATACAACAAAACCAGCAGGATTGCTGATCGATGATGGAGACTATAGTAATGGCGAAAGACTAATACTCAAATGGGATGCAGAAGATTTAGAGTCTGGTATTAGTAAATATGAGATAAAGATTGGTAAAGATCCAGATGGTAGTGAAGTAACAGATGGCTGGATTGAGTTAGATAATTCAGGCGAAATACTGCTAAGAGGTCTTGAGCTTGAACATAATCAGATCTATTACACTACATTAAGGGTAACAAATGGAGTGGATCAGGTGAGCTTAAGAGGAAGTGACGGTTTTAAAGTAGATAAGACTGAAGCTCCTGAACCAGTTGTAATTGATAAAGGGAAATATACTAATGAAATGTTCCTGAAATTTGACTGGGAATTGAGTGATAGAGACCCGGAATCTGGGATTAAGGAATACCATTATGCTTTATTGAACAGTAAGAGGATACCTGATGAAAATGAGTGGGTCAATGCAGGATTAGATAAAGAGATTACAATAGATCAGGGTCTTATTGATGGTAAAGAGTATTATCTAGCTGTCAAAGCAATTAATGGAGCTGGTATGGAATCAATTGGGTATAGTGATGGTATATTGATTGATACAACCGCGCCGACGCCCCCTGAAGTAGTACATGAGTCCAGATATCAAAACTTCCAGGATAGGATAAGGGCTACCTTTACTGTCGAAGATAGAGAATCGGGTATTGATTATAATGAATATTATATTGGTACTATAGAGAACAAAGAAGCTATTCGTATTACAGATAATATTGATGAACAAATAGAAATTACACCTGTTGAGACAGGTCAAATTAGTGATGGAGAAGTTACTCTTAGTGGATTGGACTTAGAATTAGGTGAAATATACTTCCTCACGGTAAAAGCAATTAACAAAGCTGGTTTAGTATCTACAGAAGGTAGCAGTCTCGGCGTGAAGATAGTAGAGAGTGACCTGGAGATTCTTAATCTGGACGATTATGGGGAATATAGTCACTTCAATAACATGATAACAGTTGATTGGGACTGTGAATACACATATATACCAGTAGATTATTATCAGGTAGCTGTAAGTAATAGCAGTTATGCCTCCAATTTGGAATGGTTTAATGTCACAAGAAATAGTATTTTGATTACACCTGATATGGTTCCAGCAGATTTAAGAGATGGAGATAAGTTTATTGATGGGGAAACATATTATGTTCACGTAAAAGCAGTAGATACTAGTGGTTATGAAAGTGACATAGAGAGTACTGATGGTATTAAACTGGACAGTACTCCTCCATCAAAACCTGAAATAATCTATAGTGATACACATACTACAGATAAATATACCTTAAAATGGTCGAGTACTGAGGGAGATTCCAGCATAAGCACATATAGATATGCCATTGGCACTGTAAGAGGTGAAAGTGATATCAGTGACGGCTGGAGATATATTGAAACAGATAAAGAAATCTACCAAGAGGTATTAAATCTGGAACTACTTCATAAAGAGACCTATTACTTAACAGTACAGGCAAAAAATATTGCTGGACTGTGGTCAGATATTACTTATGATAATGGAAGGATTGCAGACCTTACTCCACCTGAAAAACCGGAAGTAGTCTATCAAGGGAATAGGGAGTATGCAGGACATTATATTACCAGTAAAGATAAGATAGAAGATATATTCTATGATTCTGGAGACCCTGAAACTGGAATAACAGCTTATAGATATCAGCTTATAGATACAAAGGATGATCTTAATTGGACAGGAATTGATGAAAATCAAGTAAATGAGGAAGAGTTTGAATTTACTATAGGGGATTTATCATTACAGGAAAATCAAAGATACTATATTGCAGTACAGTGTAGAAATAGATTAGGGGTATGGTCAGAGACTGGATTTAGCGAGCAGCTAATAGTTGATACCATAGAGCCTGATGTTTCCCTGGCAAATCAGGATATTGAATTAGTAACTAATGATGGCAGGATAGATGTTCCATGGGATGTTTCTGAAACTGCTACTATATATTATCGACTTATCAGACCAGATGGAAGTCGTGTTCCAGAAATAGGATATGATACCAGGTCAGCAGATGCAGAGTCAGAATATATTTATGAATTTAATGAAGATAGCAAGCTGGAGGGCATTTATGTACTGGAAATCTATGCTGTAGATGAGGCTGGCAACAGGGGAGATACTGTTAGTCAGCAGATCAGGATAAATGCTAAACCCGTAATTGATTTAGGTAATAATCGGACTCAGTATAAAGGACGTGCTTTAGAGCTATCTGCCTCAGTAAATGATAGTGATGGTGAGATAAAAGAATATATCTGGGATTTTGGAGATGGTAGTGAACAGAGTAATGAGGTTGAACCTTCACATGTTTATACAGAATTGAACCGGTATAAAATCATCTTAAGCTGTATAGACAATGATGGTGGTGAGTCTTCAGCCAGTATCTTTATAGATATTACAAATACCCTGGAGGGTCAGCTGGCAATGGACGAAATCTGGGATGGACCGATGAATATCATAGATACTGTTATAGTACCTGAAGGTATTACTCTGACGATAGAATCAGGGGAAGTGATCTTCCCGGAAAATACATCTCTACTTGTTTTAGGAACACTTCAGGTTAATGGTATGTCCGAAAACCAGGTTATATTCAGGGCTGAAACAGACCTATGGGATGGTATTAAAGCCAGTGGCACAGCCAGTAAAGTCAATATAGAACATTCTTTAATCAAGAGCGCAGAACGAGGTATAACCCTTGATAGTATTAATGGTAGTGTAGAAGGAAATCTTATAGGGGTTCTCCTTGATGATAATAAGGTAGGAATTCATCTTGTAAACGTATCTCCTGTAATTAAGGAATGTCGAATTACTAATAATAGTTTATTTGGTATTAAAGAAGACGGTGAATGTGAACCGACCTTAGTTGATAATGTATTTTTAAATAATCAGATTGGAGATTATTATGATAGCATTTTAACTATACTGTCGCCTGAAGAATTGGAGGTAATTAATAATGACTAAGAAGTTTAGAAGACCTGAGTTCAAGGAGATGAATGTTTTTTCGGGTAAGATTATTAGTATTTTAATTATACTTACCTGCTTACTGGTATTACTTGAAGTAGTACCAGTAATGGCCGGTAATAGTCAATATATAGATATACAGAATGTTTTAAATGGGGTTAATACTGATCCGGAAACCCCTGCTCAATATTTACTTGATAATAATCTCAATACAAGGTGGGCCTCCAAACAGGATGCAGATAAGATCTGGACTGAGGTTTATTTAAGTGAGCAGTGTCTGATTCAGGCTATAGATATGAAGGGATACCTTGCTGCTGAAACTGAACTAGAAATAGAATATTTTCAGGAGGGACATTGGATTCCCTTTACTGCTCCCACAGTAGATAAACTGACATATCAAGAAGAAATTGAAAACTTGATTGATCTTTCAATTGACAGGATTGTGACAGACAGAATTCGCCTGACTGTATCAGGGAACGGTCTTGGCAGCAGTTATTTATCAGAACTTAAGGTGCTTGGTATCTATAATGATGAAATATATCATAAAATAGAGCCTATAGAAATTACCGCGTCAACAAATACCGATCCTGTATATAAAGTTGATTTTTTGAATGACGGTAATACCTATACAATCTGGAAGACAGAGAAAACGCAGCAGTCCTGGCATGACAGAAAGTTTGATGAAGTCTTAACTGAGCTTGATAATATAGAAAAAGGTCAAAACAGTTCCAGTGATAATAATAATGGAAATGGAAACGGAGTTGGTAACAGTAATAATCATAGCAATAATGGTACAGGAAATAGTAGTAGTCAGAATACAGCAGAAGTAGAATTTGAACTAAATGACAAACACACTCTGAGCGCTATTAAACTTTACCTTACAGAAGATCTCAAAGGAAACATCAAGATATACACATATCAAAATGGTGACTGGCAGCAGTTGGAATTTTCAGTTCCTGTATCTGAAAGGGAACCCGGTTGGTTCAGGATAAACCTTGATGAAAAACCAGTAGAAACCGGGAAGGTAAAAATAGTTTTTAATGGTTCTGGTGGAGAACTGGGTGGAATAAGTGAGGTTGAATTCTGGGGATATGGGGATTATCCAGGCGATACCCCCATCATTATAACTGGATCACAGGAAAGGAAACTGAATAATCCATTTAACAGTCAGTTTACTTTAACTCCTGAAGAATTGAAGGACTATACCCTGGAACTGACTGTAAAAGAGGAGAGCAGTCAACCCCTTATAATAGAATTGAATGGTCATGAAATGGTCATTGAACCTGTTTTTTACATACGCGGATATACCATCTATCAAAAAGATGTAAGCAGTGATTACTTGTCAGTGGGAGAGAATTTCCTGAAGGTAAACCCTGCAGATGGTCTTACTCTAGTCAATAAAAGATTAAGCAGTATAATAAATGCAAATACAGATCCGCAGCTGGGAGACGGTATGGTCTTTGGTCCAGGCAATAATAACGATGAAATAGCTGTTCACCTGGCTGAAGAGGATTTAAAGCTACCTGTATTCCCGGCATATTCTGAACTACCTGCCATTCCTTCGGGGGGTTCCCGTAAAATTGAAGACTGGAATAAAACCGTTGTGATTAGTGAAGATGTTCATTATGATACTCTGACAGTAAATACAGAACTAGAATTTGATACCAGTAAAGGTGATTTAGAAATAGTGGTAGATAGACTTATTATGGGATCTAATGGAAGTATTTCAATTACTGGTCATGGTAAGACAACTATCTATCTAAATAATGATTTAGATATAAGTAATGGCAGCAGAATAAATGCTTCAGGAAACAGTAATTCATTGGAGATATATCATTCCGGAAACAGGATGACAATCCAGGGTGGTGTTGGTGGCCAGGATAATTATAAATTAGCTGCCACTATCTATACCAGGGCAGAGGATATCTTTATCCAGAATGGAGCGAGTTTTAAAGGTAAGCTATATGCTTCTGAGGGAAATATAAGCATCAGAGGCGGAATAACTGCATCTGAGCTAATTTATGCTCTGAAAGGGAATATACTGGTGACTGGTGGAGCAGAGCTTAGCGGAATGCTTGTTTCCGGTGGTAAGCTGATAGAGGTCTATGGAGGAAGTACACTTGATGGTTCAAATAATCAGGGGGCTATCTTGGCCCCACAGGCGGAGATTTATCTTGATCAGGGTGCTATAATAAAGGGTGATATCCTGGCAGATACTGAAAAGGTACATATCGGGAATATCAACCATCAGCATTCTTTCTATAAAGTACCTGAACTTAAAAATCCTGAGAACAGGTATATTGAAGAGGTCAATATCTATTCAACAACAGATAATCCGTCATTCTATCTCTATGCCTGGATAGATAGTAACTGGATTGAGATACCTCAAACTGAGGCAGGATTGAGGAATATTACATATAGAGAATACTTTAAGACAGATAAGCTGTTAGTTAAGAATCCTCAGGGTTTACCTGTATCAGAAGTAAGTGTTAGCTTCAGTACTGAAAACAAGCGGGAACCTGAGGTAGAGATTTTAAGACCTGAAGATAATCAATTCTTTACTCATCATGAATTATCTCGAGAGAAGGTAATTGGATTTCTTGATAATCCAGAAACTGATGTGTTGATAAATGGACAACAGGCCTATCACAGGGGACATTATTTCTGGTTGGAAACAAATCGGATAGGTGCTGCCAGTAATAAAGACAATAATATCACTACAGTTGTCAGGGATGATTCTGGTAGGGTTAATTATGACAGAAAGACTATCTTTGTCGGTAATAGGCCTCTGCTTGAAGTAGATCTGGCTGATGAAATACTCTATATCGATGAAGATACAATAAATTTAAGGGGAACTATCAGGCAACCGCTGAATGAATTAAGAATAAATGGAGAAGAGGTTGCTGTCTCAGGACAACAATTTACTAAAGAGATAAACCTGGAACCTGCTTATAATATGATCAGGATTGAAGGGTCCAGGAAGGATTGGCAGGGCAAAAAGGAATTCAGCCAGACAATTTATCGAGAAGTTGTCAGATTGACCCCTATTACACTTAGAGTAGATATACCTGATGGTGGCTACTATACGAATAAAGAAAGTATAATTGTCAGTGGAGTAGTAGGTGGTTTAGGGAATATCACAGTTCTGGTAAATGATAAAGCAGCAGTACTTGATGGAACAAAATTCAATTCACAACCTGTAGTTTTAGAGGAAGGTAGTAATACAGTAACGATTGAGGCGCTGAGAGACAGTGAACGAATAGTAAAGGAAATTGAAGTTATTAGAGATACTGTAGCTCCTTTACTGAAAGAAATAGACCCTGGAGATGGGTATATATCAAATAATTCATCGTTAAACTTTACTGGTCAGATAACTGATAATAGCCCGGTACAGGTATATTTAAACAATAAATCATCTTATATAAATGGTCTAACTTTTAATAAGCAATTAACATTACCTGATGGTCTTCATAAAATTGATATTCTATTAATAGATATTGCTGGCAATCAAAGTGAAAGCGAAATATCTGTAATGGTCGATACAGTGCCGCCAGCAGATTTTCAGGTGGCTATTGATCCATCTGATTGGACCAGTAACACCCAACCAGTTGTAAGATTTGAGACAAATGATGAAGTCAGTGGAATAAGTCACTATGAGTTAGCAATTGATGGGGGCTCTTATACTGAGATTGCCAGCCCCTATAAATTACCTGTTCTATCAAATGGTGAACATATTATTACAGTCAAAGCAGTTGATAATGCAGGATGGGAAACAATCTCTACAACAACAGCTTATATAGATACCGAACCCCCGGCTGTTCCAGATTACTTTAAGGCAGTACCAGGGGATGATAGGGTATTACTTAGATGGCAGGAAAGTATAGATGACGATGTAGTTGGCTATAGAATAAAGAGGATGCCAGAGTGGTTAGATAATAATGACAGATATGTATCTGCTGAAGACACTATAGTAGGTGAGGAGGACTATAACTTTGAGTACATCGACAGTGAGGTAGAAGCGGGAACAGAATATGCCTATTCCATTCAGGCAGTGGACAGGGCTGAAAATATCAGTGATGAGAGTAAATCGTCAACTATAGTTGTTGGTATAGCGGAGGAAATGATTGAGCCTGAAAATGGAGGAGAGGTAGAGTTTGATGGTGTTGAGGTTGTAATACCTGAAGATAGTATGGATCAAAAGGCGCTACTGCAAATTAAAAGCAGCGAATCTGTACCTGATCGTGAAAACAATCTGACAAGCAGGATATTCAGTATAGAGCTATATGATGAAGAGGGTAATCTTAAAGAAACGGAATTTAATAAACCTGCACAGATTACTATGAACTATGATCAGGACTTAATACCTGAGGGTTTCAGTCCTTTCGATCTGAATATTTATTACTATGATGAAGCAGAAGAGAGATGGCTGAAATTTGAAAGAGAAGATATCAATTTAAGCAGAAATAAAATAACTATAAATACCAATCATTTCTCTCTATATAGTGTACAGCTTACAGATAGTTATTCCCCGGCAAAAGAAGATTATGAAGACCTGGGAATAGCACCATATCAGAGCTATTTTAAAAACAATCAGGAATATATTTCAGCTGCCAGCGGTTCTCTGACATTACACAGTACAGATTTCGTATTAGCAGGGAGAAATGGTTTAGACCTGCAGATAGCCCGCAGCTATGATCTTAAAACAATAATGATGGAAAGACTCAAGAAAGCAGTGGATGAAGATGAGCAGATAAAGGGATATACTTCATTTGGTGGGGTATGGAATATTAATCTACCCTGGATAGAAAAGACTGATACAGGAACTTTTGTTCATTTTGAAGATGGCAGTGCCTATAAAGCAGAGTTTGAAAAAAATGAGGGAAAGGTATCGGGATACTATCATGAAGGAAAACACTTCTATATAGAAAAAAATGGTGATAAATATACTGTAATCACTAAAGATGGTAAACAGTATATCTTTAATGCAGATAGAAGGATAGAAAAGATAATAGATAGGACAGGGCAAAACAAAATATCTTTCTATTATTCAGGGTCCAGAATAGATTACATTATCGATAGTATTGGTCGTCGAGTAGATTTTAGCTATTCATCTGGCAGAATAAGCAGGATATCGACAGGTGAACAAAGCTATACCTATAACTATGATGGGGATAAATTGAATGAAGTACTGGATTCAGTGGGAAGAAAGACCGAATATATCTATGATACTAAAAACTATACAAATGGTGTAACTGGTGAACTTGATGACCTGAAATACTATGAACTGTCTATACCAGTTATTGATAAAATTATCTACCCTACTGGAGCTGAGAGCCATTATCAGTATAGCGAAAATCAGGTTTCGGAATCTGAATTCCGTTATGGGTATCACTGGAGGACTCACAATTCTACAATTGTAGTTGATAAGCATTATCAATTATCTGAGGGCAAAAAGTACAATCAGGTTTCATATCTGTATACCTTTACTGATGATGTGGATGATTACCGGGTGACAGAAACAGAGGTAACAGACCCAGAGAAGAGATCAGTAATGGAATATAACCGGGATAGGCAGCATATAGAAAAAACTGTTTACAGTACAGAAAGTGGAGAAAAGTTAGAACAGTTGAAGTACGGATATAATCCAGATATCAAGGCATTATTCCTGGAAGAGGTATATAAACCAGAAGATGGTGAATTTGTCTATACCTATGGTAATTACAATGAATATGATAACTGGGGAAATGTTATTAGAAGTGAAAATACAGGAACCCGACTGGTTACAAAACAGTATTATCTAAATACAGATAGTAGCTCCGAGGAATTCAAAGACTCTCCATTTACTCAAGAGTCTGTGGATAAAAACATCCATAATCTACCGGCCGGGAAAATAGTCTATAATTATAATAGTGTTACTGGTGAAACTACTGAACACCATTCAGCATATCAATATGATCAGAAGGGCAATATGATAGTGGCTGCAGATTATTATGCTGAAGAGGATAAATGGCTGACAAAAGAACTCAGATATGATCAGTATGGTAATGTAAGTATGATTATAGATGCAGAGGGTCATGTAACAGAAAATGAATATGATGAAAAGTATAAAAATGCCTATCTCACTATGGTAAAGAAATATCAGGCAGAAAACGAAATATATATCGAAGATGCTGATGGAAGCTCAAATCCATCTATTGTACAAAGATATGGTTATAATATGGATACAGGATTGAAAAAATGGGAATTGAGCCCTCTCGGCTATGTAACTGAGTACAGGTATGATTCGATAAATAGGCTTAAAAGAATTATATATCCAGCTGAAGATGATGAAGAAAGAATCACTGGTGATCTGGCAGAAATATCTATAGCTAGTATTGAAAGCACTATTGCCAGCTTTGATTATAGTGATAATCCAGTCAAGATACAACACTATGATGATGAAAATAATGTTACCACTGTATTAAATGCTGAAGGAGATATTAATATTTCAGAGGCTGATATTAATGCTCAATATATCAGTGGCCAGATATTTAATAAGAGCAGGTATGAATATGATGGATTAAATCATTTATTGAAATTGAAGCAATATCTATCTCAGCAGGAACTTGACCAATACTATGACTCATCAGTTTCATATCCATTTACAAGCGAGTTTGAGTATGATACCTTTGGACGCCGGGTTTTAACTATTGATGCAGAAGGCAAAAAAACCCGGAATATATATGATGAATTAGGTCAGGTTACAGAAATCATCTATAATGATGGCCTGGCAAATGAGACTTCTACCGTGATAGAATACTATCCAGCAGAGAACAAACGTATAATAACTGATCCAGAAGGTAAGCAAACTATTGAGAATAAAGACTGGGGCGGGAATGTTGTAGAAGTTAGTAAACTATTTGATGATGGGACAAAGTACTCCAGTTATGCCAGATATGATTCACTGGGTAATGAGCTACAGGTGGTAGATGGTAAGGGTAGAATCAAGGACTCCTATTATGATAGTTTAAATAGGCTGATTGAAGAAAAATTACCAGCAGGTGAATATGTGCTTCCTGGTGATAAACATAAAACAAATAATTATAGACCTACAATTACCTATAGTTATGATAATAATGGAAACAAGATAAGTGAGACAGATGCCAATGGTAATACAACATTTTATACCTATGATGGAGTTAACCGTTTAATTGAAATTGAAAATGCCCGGGGTAAGATAAGTAAGAAATATTATGACCAGGCCGGTAGGGAGATCAAGGTAGTAGACTCTCTGGGTAACGCCCTGGAAACTGCCTATGATAGCAGGGACAATAAGCTGGCTGAGATAGATGGAGAGGGGAATGCAAGCTATACAGAGTATGATATTATCGGCAATAAACTGGCAGAATATGATCCTCGAGGAGTAATCCCCGTAGACGACAATCCAGAAGGATATAGTGGAGAAACAATTAATCTAAATGGCAAAGAATATATCTTGGTAGAAGAATATAAGACAGCTTATCAATATGACAGCTTAGCCAGAAAAGTAAGAACTATCTATCCTGTAGTTGATAATGAAAAGATAGCCTATGATGAAATAGTTCATTATGATAGTGTAGGTAATAAGATAAAAGTGGTTAATGGTGACAAAGAAGTAAACTACCATTATTATGATAACTACTGGTTAAAAGCAGAACAGGTAGTAACTGATGATGGTATCCGAACAACTACCTATGCTTATGATAAAGTAGGAAACAGACGTTATGTTACTGAAGCTATGGCTAATCCTGATAATATAACTGACTTCAATAATGAGACATATCCATTTATCAATAGTGACTATACTACAGAATATGTCTATGATGACCTATATAGACTAAAAGAGGAAATAAGCTCAGACGGAAGCAGTACTGAATATTACTATGATGAAGTCGGTAATAAGACAATGGAGATAGATGGAGAAGGTAATATAAGTGAATATAGATATAATCCCTCTGATCAATTAATAGAGGTTCATGAAGCAGGAATAAACAAAGCAACAGAATATCAGTATGATCCCAATGGTAATATGGTTAAAAAGGTAATGAGCAATAATCTTGAGACCAGTTATCTATATAATAATCTCAACCAGCTAATAGAGGAGAAAAAACCTGGTAATGAAATAACTACTTACAGTTATGATGATGCTGGAAACCTTGAAATAAAGACAACAGCAAGGGGAATAAAAGAAA
>JBKGXW010000068.1:0-13104 GCA_046546395.1 Halanaerobiales bacterium | reverse complement strand
ACCTTCGACCCCCTGTTCCCAAAACAGGTGCGCTACCAAACTGCGCCACGCTCCGTCACTTGAGGCAAATATTAGTATACCGTATATAAGGGTAATGGTCAAAAGTCATAATCGGAAATTAGAGCAAATTATATCTAATTTAGTCTTAAATACTCCTGATATCTTTGTTTTAGTCGGTTAATTGTATTTCAATTAAATCTACTTACTGGATATAGTAAGTCCTCTAAAGTTATGGTAGTCCTGTTATAAAGCTGTTTCAGCAGAGTGTCTAACTCTATACTTATTCGTATCACTATCATTCGTTCTACTGTTTATTTATCCACTCAGCAATATCCTCTATAACCTGACTATCTACATATCCCTTCTGCATATACTCCTGAGGGCACGAATTGCAGATAATTCAGAACAGACCCCAGGCAAGATCACGGAAAGGTTTATTGGGTCCAAGAGTTTCATCTCATTTCATTATAGATAACCTCTACGCAGCTAATAACAACGCATAGTTTGATAAAAATTAACTTACCACCTTTTGCAGATCTCTTCTTTCAAAGCCTTCAGGGCATTAGCCCGGTGGCTTATCTTATTCTTTATTTCCAGAGGTAGTTCTGCCATGGTTTTATCATATTCAGGTACATAGAATAATGGGTCATAGCCAAACCCATTCTCACCCCTGGGTTCCAGTTCTATGATTCCTTCACACTTACCCTCAACAACAATCTCTTCTCCCGTATCCGGGTCAACCAGGGCCATTACACAGTTGAAATGAGCTGTTCGTTCTTCACGCGGAAAGTCTTTCAATTCTTCCCGTAGTTTTCGATTATTATCCAGATCCGAGGCATCCTCTCCGGCATATCGGGCCGAATAAACACCCGGCTCTCCGTCCAGACAGTCTACAACCAGCCCGGAGTCATCAGCCAATGTCAGAAGACCTGTAGCTTCAGCTCTTTCTCTGGCTTTCTTCAGGGCATTGGCGGTAAATGTTTCTCCATCCTCTATAACTTCCGCTAAGTCAGGAAATTCACCCATCCCTATTATGTCAAAACTGATATCTCTGGACTGATCATGTAACTCTTTTTCGATATCTGCAAAGTATTTTGCTATCTCCCTGATCTTACCTTTATTCCCACTTGCTACAAGTAGCTTCCTACTCATGATCCTGTACCCCCAGCGCTGTCTTCTGTATGTCAATCAGATCATAAATACCCTTTTCTGCCAGGTCCATAAAGACATTCATCTCCTGACGGGTAAAGGGGTCTTTTTCTGCAGTACCCTGTATCTCAATAATTCTTCCCTCTTCAGTCATGATTACATTCATATCGACCTGTGCCTCTGAGTCTTCAGCATAACATAAATCAAGCATCAGCTCACCATCAACGATCCCTACACTGGTAGCCGCCATAAAGGAGCATAAAGGAGACTCGTCAATAACTCCATTTTTGATCATGTGATTAACAGCATCTACCAGTGCTACATATGCTCCGGTAATGGATGCGGTCCTGGTACCACCATCAGCCTGGATAACATCACAATCCACCCAGACAGTTCTTTCCCCTATCTTATCAAGATCAATAACTGCCCGCAAAGACCTCCCGATAAGCCTCTGTATTTCACTTGTTCTACCACTTACTTTCCCCCGGGAAGACTCCCTGATAGTCCTACTATGTGTAGAGCGAGGCAATAGCGAATACTCAGCTGTCAACCAACCTGTATTCTGGCCTCTAAGAAAGTAAGGCACACTATCTTCAACTGATACATTACATAGCACCTTTGTTTCACCGGTTTCAATCAATACTGAGCCCTCGGCATATTTGGTATAATTCCTGCTCATTACTGTATTCCTTATCTGATCATGTTTTCTTCCGTCTATACGTAAATCTTCCATATGAAAATCATCACCCTCCTGTATTTTTATGTAGGCCTCATAATTATCTTATCTTTTTACTTATATATCCCTTTACTCATAATATTTCTTTGTTTATATACTATAATTTACTCAACTGGAACTGGCTATATTCTTCGCCAACCTGTTCTGCAAGTAGATAATATCCTGTCCTGGGATCAATCCTATATTCATGAATTAGTCTAAAACCCTCGATTTGTCCGGTTAGGCATATGTATCCCTGGTCCTGTACAGTTATACCTTATATCCCCAATATTAATATGCTCATCATCATGAAAACTTACTTTAATATTTTTATTAGTTAATTCCTGGACCTCTTCCTCAATTTCTTCAATAGAAAAAGCTGGTTCTTCGTTAAACTAAAGAACAAAACCACTCTTGACATCACTATGTAAGGGTGGGCGCCTGTATCCCTTCCTGTCCTTTCCTCTGGGTGCATAATAAACACAGTGAGTAAAACTCTCAATCATAGTGATTTTCCTTTCTAAAATATGTAATTCTCATATCGTAATAATATCGTATTTCGTTTTTAAAGTCAAAGTTTTGAGTGCCCTGACGTTTTGAAACATTCCGTAGAAAGAAAGCTTCTATATGATCCAAAGATATATCTAAACTGATTTACAAAAAGCAAAAAAAAAGCCAGGATTCCTGTTTTCCAGAGGTATCCCGGCCTATTTTTAATATTTATATATAATACGATATTTTAATAATCCTTACTCCTGGCCCACTTGATAATCTCTTTTAGATTAGCAGTCTTACCATACATCAACATACCAATTCTAAACACCTTTGAAGCCAGCAGCATCAACAAATAACAGGTCACAAGCAATATGAGTATTGTAGAAATAATCTCCCAGACCGGTGGTGTAGAAACACCAAGTCTGAGCATCATTGTAGTTGGTGTAAATATTGGTATAAAGGTCAATACCCGGCTTATAGTCCCGGTAGGACTATTCATGATAGGCATACTGAAATAGAGTGGGATTATCGGTATCAACATAAACAGACCCGATGATTGACCTCCGGATTGTGCATCCTTCATGGTTGATGCAACTATGGCATTTACACAGGCTACAATCAGAAATCCAAATGCCACGTATACCAACATTAGCAGTGTTTTGGCTTCCAGTATTCCTACCAGTGCTACTGGTTGGAATTTTAGTAAGATCAGGAGTCCAGCGATCAGCCATATTCCTATCTGAACCAGACTCAACATGGCATATCCCAGTATCTTACCGGTCATTAATGTTTTTGCCGATACAGATGAGAGAATTATCTCCACAATCCGATTGGTTTTCTCTTTTATGATACTCTGCAGGAGAATACTACCTGACATAAAGATACCAAAAATCATCAGGAAAGCAAGACCAAAAGGTAGTAGCATCTTTACCACACCTGATTCTTCCCCTTCCTTATCTTTCACAGATCTGGTATCAATTCTAATACTGGCTGTAAGGTCAGATATCTCTTCAGTTGAATATCCCCTTTCCACAAGTCTTTTATCTACAATTATATTTGTTAAGATATCACTTACAAAATCTGTTTCCAATCCACTTAATTCTTTGTAGTAATATGAAACCTGATTTGCATCAAGGACATCTTCCGGTATATATAAGATACCATCATAACCATCTTCTTCAAGAGTGCTTTTTATTTCATCTCTATTTTGAAGAGAAATAAATTCTGCTTCAAAATTCTCTTCCGCAAATCTCTCTATTAAGGATTCTGTCATGAACTCTGTATTATCAACTATAGCAAGATTAAGATCAGAACCATCCATTCCCTGAGCAGAAAAATAAGCTACAACAGCCATGATAATAACCATTATAATCGGGAATACAAATGTTATAAACAGGAAGGCTTTATTCTTTATACCCTTCAGGAATTCCCATTTTGCCACTTTTAAAGTATCATTCATTATTCCGACACCTCCTCATCAATAGTTGCCACAAATATATCATGTAAAGGCGGTTTAGCAATGGATATTTCATCAATTTCAATTTCATCAGGGACTAATTCAAGTATCCCTGCCGGAGATATATACCCTTTAATCCTGAATGATAAGGAGTTTCCATCAACCTTCACTTCAGAAATAGAGGAATTAACTTTAAGACTATTGGCATTACTTATTTCCTCTCTGGACCTAATTTTAACTAATTTTATACCATATTCATCCTTAATTTGATCAATTTTGCCGTACAGGACCCTTTTACCCTTATTAATCATAAAAATCCTGTCACAGAGTTCTTCAACCATGTTCATTCTGTGGGAAGAGAGCAGGATGGTCATACCATCTGCAGCGAGATCTTTGATTATATCCTTAAATAAATTCTGATTAACCGGATCAAGACCAGAAAAAACCTCATCTAAAACCAGCATTTCAGGTTTATGTATTACCGACATAATAAACTGTATCTTCTGCTGCATACCCTTGGAAAGTTCCTCGATCTTACTATCTGCAAAATCACTTAGCTGGACACGTTCCAGCCAATCCACAGCCTTTTTCCTGGCATCATCTTTATCCATCCCTTTTAACTCAGCGAAATAAAGGAGAGTCTCCATTACCTTTGTATCATCATAAATTCCTCTTTCCTCCGGTAAATAACCAATCTTTTTCTTATTGATGATACTATCCCGGTCAAACTCAATAGTTCCAGAATCCGGCTGGAAAATGCCCATGATCATCCTGATAGCTGTAGTTTTACCGGCACCATTTGGACCCAGTAGACCAAGTATTTCCCCCTGATAAACTTCAAAGGAAATATTGTCTACAGCCTTCAGATCGTCAAAACTCTTATTAATTTCACTAACCTTTAAAATAGTAGCTGACAAATTTATTCACCTGCCTATATTTTATATTTCTCAATTCATAAAAAAAGCCCTTAATCTGAGTACTTTCATAATTAAGAGCTATATCAAAAATCAAACTAAAATCTCAATTTAAGTTTACTGAGACGTCTACCTACTTCTTCTATAACAGCCCTCTCTTCCTCTTCTCCTTCTGCTTCGAAAGTAACTGAGAAACGCAGGAATGAGCCAGCATCATCCCATGGAACTGTTGAGATTGAAGCCTCCTTTATCAGATAGGTTGAACACTCTTCAGCATTATTAAACTCTACACCTGTCTCTGTCCCCTTTGGTATCTTCACATAACAGTAGAAGGAGCCCTTCGGCTTAATAGCATCAAAACCAACTTCCTTCAACTTCTCAATCAGCATATCGAACCTTCTTGAATAGCGGTCACGATTTATATCAATTAGCTCAGTGTGATCCAGAGCAAAAACACCGGCCTTCTGAATGGCCCTGAATTGACCCGAATCTGTATTGTCCTTAACAGTACCATATGCCTTGATCGCTTTCTCGCCGCCTACAACAAAAGCAATCCTCCACCCTGTCATGTTAAATGATTTGGAGAGGGAATGTATTTCCACACCTACATCCATTGCCCCATCAACAGATAAAAAACTCAGTGGTGAATAGTCATCATACGTTAAGGCTGAATATGCAGCATCATGAATCACAAAGATATTGTTCTTCCTGGCAAACTCTACTACTTCTGCAAAAAATTCCCTGGTAGCTACCTGGCCAGTGGGATTATTCGGGTAACAGATATATAATAATTTAGCTTTTTCAAGCACATCTGCGGGTATCTCTGTGAAATCCGGAAAAAAAGAATTCTCCTCTCTAAGGGGTAGCGGGTGAACCTTTCCTCCCAGGTATTTAGTATAAGTAGAAGCCACTGGATAACCAGGTGAAGTAGACAGAATATATTCATCTGGATTTATAAAACAGATTGGCAGCATTGCCAGGATAGGTTTGGAACCAATACCATGTATAATCTGTTTCTGAGCTTCTTCTATCTTCACACCATATACTCTTTCCATAAACCTACCTGCTGCTTCCTGGAATTCTTTTATACCATTGTCGGCATAATATCTATTCTCAAGCTTACCTGCTTCATTGGCCAGCACAGTTACAATTGAAGGGTCAGCAGGTTTGTCCGGCTCTCCTACACCCATATCTATTATCTCCCTGTCCGGATTTTCTTGTAAAGCAGCATCCTTGGCTCTCTTAATCTTTTCAAATTTATAGATCTCTGTATCCTTACCAAATTGTTCCCCACCGAGACGTTCTGCAATCTTATCATCAATAAACATTTCAACCACTCCTTCTCTTCTCGCTTTATTTCTGACTTTCTCTTTTAGCTCTATATCTTCCTTCTTCTTCTCGCTATCCTTTTATATTTGTTCTGCATAAATTGGTTTATACCTCTTTTTGGGAAGATTTTCATAAAAAATATTTTTTTCTGAAAATTTTTATTAAAATCATCATATCCGCATCAGGGGTTCCGTGTCTGACCTCCCTTAAATTACTTTATTAATAGGCTGTAGATACTTCTTCATAAACCCACAGGCCTTTTCGGGATCTATTTCTGCAATTAATCCACCTGCAGCTAAAATATATTCACTGTCTACCATAAACCCGGGTTCAATAGGTGCAAGCAGTTGAGGGTTCTGCTGATTATTATATAATGCCCCTGACAATATGAACTCCGGTCTTTCATTATTAACTATAATCCCACCAGTACCTATCACATATTTTATCCCTGTCAGGTCTTTTCCCTCCTGTATAAAAGTTGAGCCAAGTGGAGTATAAATTGTTTTCAACACACCTACATGTCTGGCTGTAGATATTCTTACTGCATTATAGGCCAGTATATTCTCTATCTCTGATTCTTCTCCCATTGTGTTTTGTTCTGGATTTTCAGAAAGTCTTTCTACCAGGTCATGACAATCACTTATAGAGAATGTCTCGTCCGAAACCTGCAATAATTGTTTTTTCAGCAGATCCTCATCCACAGCTTCAAACAGCGTTTCCATACTATATCTCATTCCCAGATCACCCTCAACTGTTCTTTTCTGATAGGGTTCCTGCAGCCCATGCCAATTAACATTTGAACGGGTTGGTTTACCAGTAGCAACGGAGTGTACATCAGTTGTAGCACCACCTACATCTACAACTATCAATTCACCAAGGCCGGTTTCATCACCACAGCCTTCAGCAAGAATTCCGGCTGCCTGCAGTACCGCAGATGGTGTGGGCATTATAATACCATCAATTATTTTATTAACAGAAGTCAGCCCCTTTGCTATTATAATTTTCTTTAAAAAAATCTCTCTGATCAGTTCTCGAGCTGGTTCTATATTTAATTTCTCCAGTTCAGGCATTACATTTTCTGTAAGGTAGATCTCTTTATCAGCATCCTGCAGAATAATTTTGACGATATCTGCCGCGCTCCGATTCCCTGCTATAATAATAGGTAGTGATATCTTACTTTCTGCCAGTTTGCGTGCATTCAATATGATATTCTCTTTATTACCTCCGTCAGTCCCCCCTGCCAGAAGAATAATATCTGGACAGCTCTGCTCAATTTCCTTGATATCTTCTTCAGTCAGCTGATAAGCATACGTCTTGATTACCTTACTACCTGCCCCCAGGGCAGCCCTTCTGGCAGCTTCAGCAGTTAATTCAGGAACAAGTCCTACAGCAATCATTCTGAGACCACCTGCAGCACTACTACAGGCCAGCTTATATTCAGCCTGATACCAGTCTTTTATACTGGAAAGGGCATTCTTCAGGCCAATATTTACACCCTCTTCTATAGTAGTATAAGCCCGGGACCTTGCTATCAGTTCAGCATTACTCAGATCAACCAGTGAAACCTTGGTATATGTACTTCCAATATCAATTAATAAGGCTTTCTCCATCATATATCACCCCAGTATCTGGTTCACGATAGAATGAACATCTGCACCTATAACTCCAAGTACGACAGTTCCCTTTCCAGTAATATTCTTCACACTTTATTAATTTGTTTGAGAAAAATCCATCTAAATCTTATCTATGATATTGATAAAAAAAGCCCTCATTTAGTGAACACTGAGGACTTGTTTATATATTATTGACTTTTAATTATTTCATCATCCCGTTCCAATGGCACGGATAGATCAAGGTGACCGACCAGTGTTACTACTTCCTCATTTTCAATTAATATTTTCACACTATTAATTTCCTGAAACTGTGTCATTGTATTAACGATAGAATATACCGTCAAAATCTCACCAGTACTACCTCCCCAGTGATTTTCCACCAGGGCTCGATTAAAGTTCAGATAGGCAATATCTCCTCTTAGCTCAATATTGATTAATTGAACCCCTTCTGGAATAGTAGCAGATAGATTGCTGGACTGAGGTCCCCTGATAAGTTGCTCTATGGTAGTTCTATATACATCAGGTATGTCCACACTCTCTATTGTACGTTCTTCTGCCTCAAGATACATAGCATCTTTTGTGGAAAAATATAGTTTTACCCTGTTCTTCTGTTCATCTGGAGCATTTTCACCAGGTGGATTTGTAAAATATATTAAGGCAAAACCTATTAATAAGAATAGTAATATCAATAACAGAGATTTTTTATTCATCACTACTTTCATCTCCCCGTACTAAATTTTTCTATATATTTAATAATACCCTGACTGATAGCTTCTGCGGCTTTCTTCTTGAAAAGATCACTTCCCAGTAATGATTCTTCATGGGGGTTAGATAAAAAGGCGATCTCTACCAGCGCCGATGGCATTTCTGTATGTTTAACCACATAAAAATTCTCTCTTTTTATACCCCTGTTAGGCCTCTTCAATCTTGCCAACATTTCATCCTGAAGGAATTCGGCCAGAGGTAGACTATCAGTTACTTTAGCCGGCGCAATAAAAGTCTCAGTTCCTTCAGAATAACTGGAATTTGAAGAATTTATGTGAATACTTACAAACAATAGGGCCTTTTGCTCATTTGCTATTTCAACTCTTTCTTTCAGGGAAATGAAAGTATCATCACTTCTTGTAAGGAAAACATTACACCCTGCAGCTTTCAATAGTTTCTCTACTTTAAGTGCGATTTCCAGATTCAAATCCTTTTCCTGCATACCATTAGGACCAATTGCTCCTGGGTCAAAACCCCCATGACCTGCATCAATCATAATAATATCAGACAAAATATCACTTTCTTCTTCTTTTTCTTTGATAAGACTGAAGTTAACCATCTGATCTGGAAGTTGGGAAAAGACATTATATTCTACATAATCTTCAGTTTCAAATACAAACCTTGCTATCCGTGGTTCTTCACTAAGCTGACTGGCACGGATTGATTTTATAACACCCTCCGGTTCTGGCAATTGATAGTCTTCACTTAAGTTTATGCCTTGAACATCAATTACTAACCTGTCTGGATAGTTAAATTCTTTGATCTCGTATTCTATATTTCCCGTAAAATTAATGTTAACATCTGTTTTAACACTTGAATCACTGATCAACATATTATCATAGGTGTTTTCAAATTTAATTGTATGGAGTATTCTTCCATCTGACAATTCCTCTTCCTGCCATTGAAAGCCTATATCTTTATCCATATCCGCTACTATACGGACGGTTTCCTCATTAAAGCGGGCAGTTCTAATACTCTTCACCAAATTATGATCTACTTCAAGCCTATCAGAAAAATTATCTCCTCTGACAGCATTCAATACATTGATTACCAGCCTATCAGGTTCATCCAGTTTGAATATATCCGGATTTATTGGATCGTCACTGATAAATTTCAGACTGTTTTCCTCAAAAGTCAACTCATCCAGTGTAGTCTGCTGAGCCGTCTGAAGAACTATCCTTCCCTCCTCAAAACTACTGCCTGCCAGATGTAAATGCCGTTCTGGATATAATTCCAGAACCACCCTTAGAACTACCGGGTCATACGTAAACTGACTGACTCGTATATCCTTAATCCAGTCATTTTCAGCTAACTCAGTATCAAAATCACTTAGCATAACACCCGGCATATCTATAACTAACCTCCGGGGCTCAAGCAATAAAGACACATCTGGTCTCGATACTTCTCCACTTGTTAATATCTCCAATTGTTGATCTTTCCATTCTATTCCCCTTATAAAGGGCAGGAAGTTAATAACCAGATTATCCCCTTCTTCATCTATACCACCATTTCTTCCAAAGGGTATAGGATGCTGACTGATAATTGTTATTTTGAGACGGGTCTGATTTGGAACCTTATCTACCCGCAGGTAAAAATTCCTGTTGGAAATCCCATCATTAAAGTCTTCCGAAAGGGCTGCTTTCTCAAGTTCCAGTACCAGTTTCCTGGGGTCATCACTCTCATTTATACGATAAGGAGAGAGATTATCCATCTCAATTAACAGCTGCTGACCTTCTTTCTGCCAGCTTATATCCTGTACATATGATTCAGGTTTAGTAAGATAAATATTAGGATCATCACTATTATAAAGATAACCAAAACATTCAGACACCTCTTCCAGCGGTATATATGTGTGACCATCGATCAATTTCAACGAACCTTTACTTTTTATAGTTTTATTGTTAAGCTGTATATAAGGACTATTTTGCATCATCCTTATCATAGTTTTTTCACTTGTAATGCTCATTGTCTTGATAGACTGCTGCCAGCTAATACTGGCATTAAAAACATTAGCCAGCGAGCGGGCTTTTACATAAATAACATCATCTTCAATAACCGGCTCAAGGATTGTTGTTTTCTCTTGACCATTTATATAAATATGTATATTTTCTGCAGCAATAGATATGTTAAATAATATAATAATAAATAATAAAATAAGAATAGTCCGTACCATTCGCAGCATACTATCACCCCTATAATCTACAATATATTATATATTTCTTGAAAGATTCCCTATTTCCTGCTATATTACCTGATATTTTAATAAATATAGCAAAAAAATTATTCTGCGCTACATATATTTTGAGTGTAATATATTAAATCTGGAGGTCGTTTATAATGATAAATAAAAATAAACTTTCAATTATGTCACTGGGCGGTAAGGGACAGGTCGGTAATAATATGATTGTACTGGAAAATGAGGAAGATATTATAGTGCTTGATGCAGGTGTACTCTTTCCTGATGAGGATGATTATGGTATTGATTTGATTATCCCAAATATTAATTATCTTGTTGAAAGAAAAGATAAGATAAGGGGAATAATTTTTTCACATGGGCATGAAGATCATATAGGTGCAGTTCCCTACATATATGAATTAATTAACCCACCACTTTACGGTACAGACCTGAGCATAGGTTTAATAGAAAGCAAATTAAAAGAGGCGGGCCTATTAAATAAGGCAGAATTACATTCAATTGGTTCACATAAAAATTACAAGAAACTAAAACTCAATTCCTTTGAGATAGAATTCTGTCATGTAAATCACAGTATCCCCGCTTGTGTAGTTATGGGGATCAGAACCCCTGTCGGGCTGATCGTGTATACCGGAGATTACAAATTTGACCAGACACCTATAAGCAATCCCCAGACTGACTATGAGCAATTATCTGAATGGGGCAGAGAAGGCGTACTTGCCCTGCTGGGTGATAGTACAAATTCTGAGCGTGAAGGACATACACTCTCTGAAATGGTTGTTGCCAGAGCACTTGAAGAGAGTTTTCAACTAACTGAAGGTCGAATAATAATCGCTACCTTTTCAAGTAATATAGAAAGAATTCAACAGATAGCCAATGCTGCTATGAAATCTAACCGCAAGATGGCTATAACAGGTCGGAGTATGTCAAATTATATAGAAATAGCTTCAGGACTGGGATATTTAAATATCCCTGACGGGCTGATGATTACTCTGAATGAAGCTGATAAACTTGATCCGGAAAAAGTTGTCCTCCTGATGACGGGAAGTCAGGGAGAGTATAGGGCAGCACTAACCAGGGTTGCACGCGGTGAACACAGGAATATATTTATTATGCCTGGAGATACTGTCTACCTCTCTTCAAGCCCTATACCTGGAAATGAAAGGGCTATCGGGGAGACTATAAATATGCTTTACAGTAGAGGGGCTGAAGTTATGTATGGGGGCATGCTGGATTTACATGCATCAGGTCATGCCTGTCAGGAAGAAATCAAGATGATGCTTAACCTGACCAGACCAAAATTTCTGGTTCCGGTCCACGGAGAATTTAGACACCTCTATCACCATGCTCAGCTGGCACGCAAAGTTGGTGTGCCTGTTGAGAATATAATAATCGCCCTTAACGGAGATCGTATTGAACTCAGCCCTGATAGTGCTAAAATAACAGAGAGAATAGAAACAGGTGAGCTTTATATAGAAGGATATCAGATCAGTGATACTGGGGAAATAGTTCTAAATGACAGGAAAAGACTTTCAGAGAATGGATTCGTGAATGTCATAATTGCTTTAAACTCTAGAGGCGAAATATTAACTACACCAGTACTGGTCTCACGTGGTTTTATCTATAATAAGGAATCAGAAAAGTTAATAAACCAGGCAAAAATACTTATATCAAAGACCATAGAAAAAGAAAGTAATAATACTCGCAAGGATATTTCCCTTCTCAAAAAGAAAATATATGAAACATTAAATAGATACTTCTATGAAACAACCAATCGCTCGCCATTAATATTGATAGAAATACTGGAACTGGATTAATATTGCCCCCTTATCTAATGATATTGGTCCTTAACTGAAATAAATTTAGTTTGAAGAATCTCAAGGTAACGACCATTAAAAACCGTCGTACGGACAGATCATTATTTGCAGATATCATAAGACATGACAATTTCCAAGATCAAGTGGTGATAATCTTCATATATATAAATCCATAAGAAGTCCCCGGATCTGGTCAACCCTTTTCAGTACCTCCATAGCATCTGCCTGTTCTTCCATAAATAGCTCCCGTAAAGCCTGGAGGTTCTGATCTACTTCTTCTATCAAGGTGTAAGTTTTCATATTGCCACGCCTGTCCCAGCTAAATGACTGTTTGGCACGAGCAAACTCTTTATTCAAAATGCGTAGAAAATCCTTAACTCTTTTTCTGTATTCAATCAAATCCTTCTTGTCGAGGGATTTTTTTAATTTCTCCCCCTGGTCATCGATAATCAGGAACAATTTGTCCAGTCTCTCTTTAATCTCCCGATGGTTTATCTCTGATAATTTCTCTCTGAATTGTACTTCTTCGCTGGTATTGACCCTGCGTATTTCTGGCTTATCCTGTTCATTACCGCGGGAATTCACAGCCGATGACATGTTCCTATCAATTTTGATTTTTCTCACCCCTATTTTTTAATTCTTTAAAAATTTTCTCCA
>JBKGXW010000067.1:0-13621 GCA_046546395.1 Halanaerobiales bacterium | reverse complement strand
GTGGGGTGTAGTAGCATTATTTCAGGATATAAGTGAGCGCTGGCGTTTTGAACAATTACAGAAAGACTTTGTCGCTAATGTATCTCATGAATTAAAGGCCCCATTATCCTCAATTAAAGGGGCTGGTGAAATACTCCTCGACAAAGTGATAGTGGAACCTGCTAAACAGGACGAATATTTAAAAATGATAGTAGAAGAAACTGACCGTCTGGAAGACTTAGTTGATGATATACTTATCTTGTCGGAGTTAGATGCAAATACATCTAATTACAGTAGAGCAAAAATCAGTGTCAATGATTTATTGAAAAAGGTTTCCCGCATATTTAGAAAAATAATGGACCAGGAGAACTATAGCTTGCAAATTATTTTATCAGAAGAAAATATATATATCAGAGAAAGTGAAGAAAAACTAAAACAGGTTTTGTTAAATTTACTGGAAAATGCTTATAAATTTTCTGCTGGTGGTTCTATAGAGCTTGGAGTAGAGTATTTAAAGAATGAGCTTAAGTTCTGGGTAAAGGATAATGGGATAGGTATACCTGAAAATGAACTGGAAAATATCTGGGAAAGGTTTTATAAGGTGGACAAGGCGCATACCCCTGGAAAGAGTGGAAGTGGCTTAGGGTTGTCAATAGTTAAACAGACCATAGAAGATAGTGGTGGTAGGGTTTTCGTGGAAAGTGAATATGGAAATGGCTCTACTTTTGGTTTTTATTTACCTTTAATTTAAGCATTCATCACAGTTTTATCACATCTTTAGTTTATAATATTTTATAGAGAGTAAAGTAATGCTGTTGCATTACTTTTATATAGATATTATATATCTGAAAGGTGGTGATACTGAAATCTAAGAAGAAAATAGATTTAAACTAATCTCAATACATTTTTGTTTAATTTTCTCCTCCTTTTTGGGCATTCTACCTACCGGGTAGAATGCCTATATATAAATTTTGCTATAAGCTAAAAAATATTATTTAAGAAAATTTGGGGTGATATAATGAGTCAAAAAAAATTGCTAAAGTATGCTATTATAATAATGATTATTACATTCATAATTGTATTAAGTATTCCGCGACTACCTGAAGAAGATAATAGTACACTGGTCCCCGATGAAGAACGAGAAAGAAGTAGTGATTACAATCCCTTTGAACAATCTAATTCAGGTTCTGTAGAAGAGGAAGAAATTGATGAAGAAGATACTATAGATATACGGGTTATTGATTAATGATTATAATAATCAGGTTATATAAAAACATTCTATCGTAAAAACGGTAGAATGTTTTTTGTGAAATTGGGATGGCAGTTTTAAGGCATTAATCAGTCTATTTCGACCTGGCTGCCAGGGTGTCAAATCTGTGTAGTATTTCTGCAAGAAGTAAACCCCATATAGCTGAAAGAATAAAGTTGGAAACTGATGTTTTAAAAGTAATGATTCTAAACTCAGGGATTTTAAAAAGAAGGGTAATTGAAAATGTACTGAACCAGACTGTTTCAGCAAAAACAAAGCCTTTTAGTAGGTAATTATTGCTCGTGGTGTAAGTTAATAAATATGCAAAGAGAATACCCATTAAACCACTGAAGAAAAATACGCTTAGTTCAGAAAAGACCTGTTCAGCAAATAACAAAGGTTCTCTTCCATATATTAAAACAGAAGCAAAGTTCAGCCATAATAATTCGGTAAATTCCAGATAATACAATACCAGGCCGACTACAAGCTGTATTACTGCAGCCATTATACCAGCAAAAAATCCCCGTGTAAATCTATCCATATAATCCCCCTTAAAATCTGTAAACCAAAATTCGATTCCACTATGTAATGATATTTTTCCTGGAATTCATAGATCTTATACTATTTAATTAAAGGAATATATAGGAAGATTGTGTCGTCTTGTGTACATGAAATAGTTTACTAGAAAAGATTTTTCTTAAAATTCTTGACAAAGCGGGGAGAAAAATATATAATTACATTAAAATAATTTTTAATTACACTTAAATATATATTTAAGTATTTTTTTAGCCATATATTAAATACTAATTTAATGCTTGTTAAAAATAAATTTAAGGAGGGTATTTTATGAATGAGCGAAAGATAGAAATAAGTTTTGTGTCAGATAGGGCAGCTGAATTTGTCGTGAGTTTATTTAGAATAGGACAGGATGAAGAATTCAAAAAATTGGAAAGTGAATATGGTATTACCATAGATAAGAAAATAAATAACTATGTTAAAGAAGTTATTAGTTCCCTATCTGAAAGGCATAAAGATGTTCTGGAAAGATATTTTTCTAATTTTTTAGGTGTTGGATTAGCTTTACTTACTGAAGGTCAGTCAGTTAAGGAGTTTTTAAATGACATTGATAAGCTCAGTAATATTGAAATGGCTTATTATATGTTAATTACCTGGGGAGAGATCGAGTTTACTATCGATGAATTAGCAACTATAGTCAATCAGAGGAATATTTACGCCTGGATTGAAGAGAACTTCGCGGTATCTGATCAATTAAAGTGGCAGATTATGAAATTATTGAATTGTCCCGAAGAGGTTAAAGAAGAATTACTGGATCTCCTACATTATTATTATGATACTTTCTATATTGATAAAGAAGTGGAGATCGAGAAATTTTTAAAGGAATATATTGAGGAAAACAGACAGGAATTAATCGAAGCAACCGATAGTTATCTTGATTATTTTATATCACCGGAAAGCAGGGAAGAGTTATTTGCTTCTAATGAAGCGCTTGAGGTATTGGTAAGTTACTTTTTTGATTTTGGAACTGCCTGTGCCAAAGGAACTGAGAGTTTAATACTGGGTTACCGGTATCCCGAATTAGCTGAAATTCTTTTGAAACAGGGGAATGATTTATTACAATATTCAAAGTTTTTTAAAGTTCTGGCTGATGATACAAGGTTGAAGGTATTACTTGAGATAAATGAAAGCCCCAAGTACCTGGCACAATTAGCTGAAATTATGGACAGTAGTAACCCGGCAATCAGTTATCATATTAATAAATTGATGGAGGTAGGTTTAATAGAGATTGGAAGTGCAGACAATAGAATATATTATCAGGTACGAAAAAATAAAATTAATGAGGTTATAGATGTCCTCAACAATGTTTTTCTGTAAACTATATTTAATTACCGTTTATAATTATATTCAGGGTACTTGTCTTCTTCTGTTTTCGTCTGGTATGCTCTGTCTTATGTTTCTTAAAATAAGGTGAAAAGCTAATGCTTTAAATTTTTGAAAGGTGAGTGATAAGAATGATACTTGATGTTAAAGAGCTTAGTAAGGTTTATTCAAAGGGTAATTCAAGGATTGTTGCTAATGATAATTTGAGTTTTTGCCTGGAAGAAGGTGAAATATTTGGTCTCTTCGGGCACAATGGTGCTGGAAAGACTACTTTAGTAAAACAGATAATGGGATTATCAACACCCAACAGTGGGGAGATCAAGTTGCTGAGTAAATCTGTACAGGAAGATCCCAGAAGAGCTCGTTCAATATGTTCTCTACAGCCCCAGTCTCAGCTGCCTTTAGGATTTCTGACACCTACTCAGGCTGTAATGATAATGGGGAAGATGAGGGGAGCCGGTAAAAAAGAAGTAAGAAAGAGAATGGAGTATTTATTTAAAGAACTGGATATAGAGCAGTGGGCTGACAAAGAGGGAAACAGCCTTTCAGGCGGAGTGCGCCGATTGACAGCATTCTGTATGGCTGTTATAGTACCCGGGAAACTGGTAATACTTGATGAACCTACAAATGATGTAGATCCTGTCCGACGCCGTTATTTATGGAAACTGATAAGAGAGTTGACAGCTGATGGTAGATCAGTTATCCTTGTCACACATAATGTTTTAGAGGCTGAGAAAGCTGTAGATCGAATGGCGATATTGCATAAAGGGAGTTTTCTGTCTATAGGTACACCTGAAGAAGTAAAAAGCTCTGTAAGTAATTTGATGCGTATAGAGTTAAGTCTTTTCAGTGAAGAACAGAAAATAGAAATACCAGAATGGGTTGTTGCCTCACGTCGAAACGCTGGACGCCTGGTTTTCTCTGTTGGTCAGAGTTCTGTCATATCTGCTATTGGGTGGGCAGGTAAGCAGGTTGAAATGGGCAATATAGTGAATTACTCAATGTCTCCAACAACCATTGAAGATGTCTATGTCGAATTAACCACTGGGAAGGAGATGTCAGCATAATGTATAGAAATGTTAACATTATCAGCAATTTTATGAATGTATTTGAGATGCAGTTTCGTAAGAATTCAGGATATTTAGGATTTTTCGCTTTAATTCAGGTGATGATGGCTACAGGAATTCTTATTGGCTTTAATTATTTAACACCTGGAAATGATCCGGCTACTATTCTATATTTAGCTACAGGTGCTCCTACTCTGATCCTGATTATGACAGGTTTAGTGATTTTACCTCAGCAGATAGGTATGGGAAAGGCTGAGGGATATCATGAATTCACCAGAAGCTGGCCTGTTAATCGTGCAGTTATACTGATAGCTGATACAACATTGTGGCTTTTGATTACTATCCCGGGTATAATAATATCGTCTCTTGTAGCATATTTTCATTATGGTCTGGCTTATGACCTTGCCTGGACTATTATTCCAGTTTTCTTTCTAATAGCCTTAAGCTCTATAGGGGTTGGCTATGGTATAGCCTATGTATTGCCGCCAAATGCAGCACATATTATTACACAGGTAGTAGTTTTTGGAGCACTTATGTTTTCACCCATCAATTTTCCGATGGAAAGGCTCCCTGAATGGCTGCAGACCCTGCATATTTATTTGCCGCTTCATTCAATGGCAGAAGTAACCAGGGCCTCACTGGCTTCAACAACCTTTACTGCCAGTATGGGAAATTACATAAATCTAATAATCTGGTGTGTACTGGGATATGGCGGGGCTATATATATATTGAATAAAAAAGAGTAAATGAATATGGGGGAGAATGGCTCTCTCCTAATACTCCAGGTATAATAATTCCGAGCTGCAGCAACATATCTACTGCAAATGGATTGCCCTGTGAAAATAAATAGTCATGAATAAAAGGAGGTATAAAATGAAAAAGAAAAAGGTTTTGATTATTGGTGCAGGTATTGCGGGACTGTCTGCGGGTTCATATTTGCAGCGTAATGGTTATGATACCGAGATCTTTGAATCACATAGTATACCTGGTGGTCTATGTACTGCCTGGAAGAGAGGGGACTACATCTTTGATTACTGTATTCACTGGTTGGTAGGAACAAGGGAAGGTACAGGTTTTGATATTCTCTGGAATGAACTGGGTGCTTTAGAGGATGAGCAGGGAGAAAGAACTGAGATACGTAATTTTGATGAATTTACCAGGATAGAACTTTCAGATGGTGATACTCTTACATTCTATTCTGACACAGACCAGCTAAAAGAAGAATTATTGAGAATTGCCCCTGAAGATGAGAAGATGATTAATAAATTTATTAAAGATATGAAACAATTAGCCAGATTTAAAACCCCGGTCAATACCGAAGAATGGGGGATTTTTGACCATATAAAATATAATGCCGGGAATGCTGGACCTTTTATTAAAATGATAAAATATGTTCGGATGACTATGGGCGAATTTGCGGATAAGTGGAAAAGCCCGAAATTAAAAGAGGCATTTGCTGTTATCATACCATCCTCCTGGTCTGCCTTATCATTAATATTTGGTATGGCTTTACAGGATATAAAGGCTGCAGGATACCCCGTAGGAGGTTCATTGCCTTTCGCACGAAATATCGAAAGAGGCTATCTGGCCCGGGGTGGTAAGATTCATTATTCAAGCAGGGTTGAAAAGATACTGGTAAAGGAAGATAAAGCTGTGGGGATAAAACTTGAGAATGGAGAAGAGTACACTGGTGATGATATAGTGTCAGCTGCAGATGGATATACTACTCTATATAAAATGCTCGACGGACAATATTTATCTCCAGAATTAGAAAAGGCTTATGATAATTATTCTCTGTTTCCATCATCAATTTATCTTGGTTTTGGGATAGATAAAGATCTATCTGACTTACCTCATTCTTTAACTATGTATTTGTCTAATCCTCTTGAATTAGTTGATGGTTCAAGGCACCAGTATCTTGGATTGAATGTTTACAATTTTGATCCTACACTTGCACCTGATGGCAAAACATCAGTAACAGTAATGATTAATACCTGGGAGGATGGATATTGGAGGGAGCTGGCAGCAGAGGATTATGACGCTTACGAAAAGAGCAAATCACAGATAGGGGAAAGGATATTGGAAATACTGGATAAAAAGTTTCCTGGATTCAGTTCTGTAGTTGAAAAAATAGATATTTCAACACCTCATACTGTAAAACGCTATACTGCAAACTGGCACGGAAGTTATGAAGGTTTTGCTCCAACTCCAGATGCATTGATGAAAAAGATACCTAAAGAAGTTCCTGGATTAAGTAACTGTCATATGATAGGTCAATGGACAGAGCCAGGTGGGGGGATACCACCTGCCGCTCTTGATGGGCGTAATCTTACCATCAAATTATGTAAACGCGATAATAAGAGCTTTGTTAGCGAATAGATATTGCTTGATCTTAAATAATATAAATCCATAAAGCTAATTAATAAGCTGCCTCTTGACGAGGCGGCTTTTTAAATCTGTGTTAATATTATTATAATAATCTGGAAGGATTAATTAAATATATAGCGAATAGAATGTATATACAAGAATTAAGAGGCTTTCTCGGCAATGTGTCGGTAAGGTTTTCTTTAAATGGTGGTGAAAAAGATGGAAGAATACATACGAAAACATGAGAAGTATATTTTCTTGAAAATAGAGTTCAAAGGTGGTATGAGATAAGTAATCTTATCTACAATAAGTTGACTGGTGTTGGGGTAAGTGTAAAATGGGCCGGAAAGCAAATTAAGGGTAGTTAATAGGTACCAGAGAAGGTGTAAAGATATGGCATATTGGCGAGGTTATAATTCAGGAATTGCTTGAGCATTCAGCTCGCAGAAAGGTAGACTCCTTTATTAATTGGAGGATATTTATAATAAAAAATATAGAACTAGAAGAAGAGTGTCATTAAGAAGTCAATTCCATTTTAAATATTCACATTAGGAGGAGAATTAAATGATAAGAAGACTAGAAGAAGTAGCCATTAATGCCTGGCCGTCATTGCAGACATATATCTATGATGGATGGATTATTAGATTTTCTAATGGGTATACAAAAAGGGCAAATTCTATTAATCCACTATATTCACCAGTAGAGAATATTGACGAGAAAATCGATTATTGTGAAACGTTATTTCGCCAAAAGGATCTTCCCATAGTATACAAGTTGACAGAAGAATCACAAGCAATTGAGCTTGATAAATTATTAGAGGAAAGAGGATATCATAGAGTAGATATAACTTCTTTACAGACACTGGATCTGGTAAATGATGAGTTTATTTTAAACCATGAGATATGTCTTGCTGAATTTGATCATATTGAAATAGATCATACTAGCTCAGGATCAGTTGATAACAATAGAGAATCGGTAAGATCAGCTCACTTATGTAGATTTGGGAGTGAATTATCTGATAAATGGCTGACAGCTTTCTGTGCCCTTTCAAATTTATCGTCTAAACAGAGAAATATATTAAAAAAAATGTTAAACAGAAGTACTGTAAATAATTTTTATTTCTCTATAACTGTAGACAGGGAAATAATCGCCTGTGGACTGGGAGTACAGGAAAATAAGTATTTTGGATTGTTTGATATTATAGTGTCAGAAGAATACAGGGGTAGGGGCTATGGAGAAGAGTTAATTAAATCTATGTTAAGTTTTGCCAGGAATAATTCGGCCCGGACTGCATATCTTCAGGTAGTAAAGAGTAATATTCCGGCAATTAATCTATACAAGAAACTGGGTTTTACAGAGCTATATAAGTATTGGTATAGAGTGAAGGATTAATTTATAAAAATAAAAAGATGGAATAAATCGCTTATATATGTATTATATAATATAATAAAGACGAATAAGTCAGTAATTAAAAACCATGAGAGAGGAAGAAGGATATGAATATTGCTATTATTGTATATTCACAGACAGGTAATACCATTGCTGTGGCTGAGAAGTTTAAAGAAGTGATGGCTGTATCTGAACATAACATTACTATTGAAAAAATATCAGTCCAGGAGAAGGTAGAACCTGGAAAGACAGATTATCATTTTGAGTCAAAACCTGAAATTAACGATTATGACATGATAGTATTTGGATCACCAGTACAGGCTTTTTCATTGACATCAGTTATGGAATGTTATCTGGATCAATTGGATAACCTTCAGGACAAAGAAGTAGCCTGTTTTGTAACCAAAAGACTGCCATTCTACTGGACTGGCGGGATCCGAGCAATTAAACAAATGAAAAAAATACTGGAATCAAAAGGAGCAAAGGTCCAGGAGACTGGGATAATAAGGTGGACTAAGAAGAAACGAGAAGAAGATATCAATGATGTGTTAAACAGGTTTAAAGGGATTATATCCTAAGACATAAAATTTAAAATAACTTCCTGATTAGCTAATTACTAGACATAAATTTTATGAAAACAAGGAGAAATGGTGGCTATGGCTTTTTATTTAGGGATGTATACAAAGATGATGAAAACCATATTAATAATAATGTATACAGTGATAGTAATTCTAACTTTACTATTTCAAAAGAACAATCCATTAAGGAGAAGGTGATAAGAAGTGGTTCATTTTAAAACTATCATGATGATTATTGCTAAGATACTTTTAGTTGTTGTCTTTACAATTCTAATTGAGGCTATTATAAGTATCCCTCTTAGTATTATTATTGGATATGCGTCACATACGGGTTCTAACATATTGGGAGGCATTAGTTTAACCAGTGGAATAGGCTTTTTGATTATAGGTTCGATGGTGAGTAATCTAGCAATAATAGCATCAATATTTATTGTTTATAAAATTTTTGAGAAAAAAGATGATTTTCCGCTGGGATGGAAATCAGATAGATACCTGAAAAAGAGTTTTGAAGGAATAATCTGGGGGGTTGTATTGATAACTATACCTTTTCTGTTGGTCTGGTTATTTAGAGGAATAAATGTAGCTAATTTATCATTGAGCATTGCAGTACTGAAAAGTATATCACTGGGGATAATCCTTTTTCTAGCAGTTGCTGTTGGTGAAGAATTCCTGGCCAGGGGTTATATACAGGGGATAGTTAAAAAATACTATGGAGCAAAGTCTGCAATTATAGTAAGTTCACTGATTTTTTCTCTGCTTCATATCTTTAATCAAAATGCATTGCAGAATCCAATACCCATTATTTCTCTTTTCTTAGCGGGTATTCTTTTTGGTGTCAGCAGAGAGATTACTGGAGACCTTTGGGTGCCCATCGGTCTACATTTTTCATGGAATCTATTTCAGGGTCATATCTATGGATTTGAGGTATCAGGTTTAGATCTCGGTTCATCTCTTATACAGGTTGAGAGAGTAGGGCATCCACTCCTGACAGGAGCTAGCTTTGGTCTGGAAGGTAGTATCATTACAATGATTGTTCTGATGCTGGCAATCTATCTACACTGGTGGTATTACCGTGGTAGGAATAAACCTATTGACCTTGAACTGGAGTTATAAGGCGAGCTTCTGTGAATATGTTCTAAGCTAAATCCCTCCTTGATAGCAAATTACGTTTGTTCAGATAATCATTTATTTTTGTCTGCTGCTCAACTGCATTTTGCTTATTATAGGAAACACAGAGATATTTTCCTCCCGGGATAACGGGTAGAGCTCTGCCTTTCTTTCTTATTTCATCTACAGTATTATATCAAGGTGTATAAATTGATTAATAGAATAATAACGATATTTACTGGATGGATCGATGTAGTAGGGCGATAGGTGGGAGATTTGGATTGGAAAAATAAAAACAATGCTTGTCTTATCTTGATTTAAATAGAAGTTTTTGCTATAATTATATTTGGAAAATGAAATAACTGATATATATCTTCAGGGCAGGGTGAAATTCCCGACCGGCGGTATAGCCCGCGAACTCTTTTAAAAGAGAGCTGATCTGGATAAATTCCAGAGCCGACAGTACAGTCTGGATGGAAGAAGATGATTTCTAATGAACTCTATGAAGTCCCTGATGTATATCGGGACTTTTTATTTTCCCACTATAAATTTATTGGGAGGAGATTCATTATGAAAACAAGTTCAGCCACAGTGAGTAATAGTAAGGTTAGTACAAATATGTTGGTGAAAGTGGCTCTACTGGCAGCAATTTCATATCTTTTGACATTTATCAGGGTACCGCTGCCTCTATTTCCTGAATACTTAAAGTTGGATATCGCAGAGCTACCTGCTCTGATTGGGGGCTTTGCTCTGGGTCCTATTGCAGGTGTCGTAATAATACTGGTAAAAAATATTATCGACTTTCTGACAAAGACCACTACTGGTGGGGTTGGTGAACTATCAAACTTTATCGTGGGAAGTTCTTTAGTATTGACTGCAAGTTTGATTTATCAGTACAATAAGACCAGGAAAAATGCAATTATCGGTGTGATACTGGGTACACTGGCAATGGCTACTCTGGGATTGTTATCTAATAAGTTTGTGATATTTCCGCTATATGGTCTGCCAGCTGAATGGGGTTTCTTATTTACTTTTATTGTACCATTCAATATTATTAAAGGTGCTATAAATGGTATAGTTGTAATATTAATCTACAAGAAAATTGCTAGATTATTGAAATAACTCATGATCGAAACTTATGCTAAATGGCTGAAATGATATAGTAGATTGATAGAGAATGATATTGAATAAGACAACATCATAGAGAAAAATACAGAAGCCTGATTATCAAAAGAAAAACAATGGTTTTAATATAGATGCGCAGGAAGTAATATAGATTTTGTGAAGGAGAATTAGTTATATGAAGAAGAAATAATAGATTTAAGATAAAGGGCTTTTCCTATTTCCTGGGAAAGCCCTTTATTGTACATAATTACTTATTCTCATAACCTAACCATATATAATCTTTTTGATACTTTCTTCAGATAGATTATATAAGGACTCCCGATTACAGGGAGAACCACCTCATATATACAATCATTATCATAATCACTCCTTTCTTAATTTATTGCCGGCTAATCTAATTATTGCATAAAATTGCATAATTAACAAGGTAAAAAATTATTATAATTAATCTTTATATCTACTGGTCGAGGCAGGAAAAAGATAATAAAATACGAATAAATAATATGAAGGGAATCTTACTATTATTATCATATGGAGGTATAAGTAAATGAAAAAGTCAAAGGTATATTTCACAGATATGCATGCAACAAATTCAGAAAACTTACTACAGAAATTGGCCCGTTTAGTTAAAACAGCAGGAATCGGAGAAATCGATTTTGAAAAAAAGTACACAGCGATCAAGATTCATTTTGGAGAACCCGGAAATCTGGCTTATCTGCGTCCTAACTATGCCAGAACAATTGTAGATGTGATTAAAGAACAGGGAGGCAGGCCATTTTTGACTGACTGTAATACACTATATGTTGGCCGCCGGAAAGATGCCCTTGATCATCTGGAATCAGCCTATGAAAATGGATTTAGCCCTTTTACAACAGGCTGTCATGTTTTGATAGGAGATGGATTGAAGGGGACTGATGAAGCGCTGATACCGGTTCCTGATGGTACATATGTTAAAGAAGCAAAGATTGGCCAGGCTGTTATGGATGCAGATGTGATTATATCACTCAATCATTTCAAGGGACATGAACTGGCTGGTTTTGGTGGTGCCCTCAAAAATATAGGTATGGGCTGCGGCTCCCGTGCAGGAAAGATGGAGATGCACAGCAGTGGGAAACCATATGTAGCTGACGAAAAATGTATTGCCTGTGGTATCTGTGCGGATAACTGTGCTCATGATGCCATTGAAATTACAGAGACTGCCTATATTGATCATGGTAAATGTGTAGGCTGTGGCCGTTGCATAGGTGTCTGTCCACAGGATGCTGTAAAACCTGCTTATGGTGAGTCTAATGAGATATTAAATAAAAAAATGGCTGAGTATTCCTGGGCAGTATTAAATGGAAGGCCACACTTTCATATCAGCCTGGTAATTGATGTATCACCATACTGTGACTGTCATTCAGAGAATGATATACCGATAATTCCCGATGTTGGTATGTTTGCATCTTTTGACCCTGTTGCCCTTGATCTGGCCTGTGCCGATGCAGTAAATAAACAGCCAGTTATCAGTGACAGTATCCTTGACAAACATGGTTCAGAACATAATGATCATTTCACTGATGTCCATCCTGAGACTGATTGGAAGACTTTAATTGAACATTCTGTGGAAATGGGTCTGGGTAGTAAAGAATATGAATTGATTAAGATATAAATATAAGTGATAAATATAAGTAAAGATCTATAAACAGGGGTATAGAATGAAGAGAGATAAGTCAAACCCATCCATTTTAGAATAGAAATGGATGGGTTTTGTTATGTACTTTCCAAATACAGGAGTGTATAAAATTAATTCAAAATAATGTCAAAAAATTAAGCAATATTGCAGGATATATTTTTTTTAAAGAGAAATACATGAATAGTGGTAAAAATTGTTAGTTGGAGGGGTTCTAATATGGCCAGTAAAGGTAGATTATACAGAATTATAGAGATGATAAATTTACTTGGTGATAGACATAGAAAGTGGAAAGCAAAAAAATTAGCTGAACATTTTTCTGTATCAAAGAGAACTATCTATCGAGATTTTCAAATAATGGATGAAATGAGGATTCCCATTTATCAGGAGGAAAACCATACATACTCTATCCTTGACGATTTTTACTTTAATCCTCCCGAGATAACCAGAGAGGAAGCCCTTGCAGTATTACTTGTAAGTCAGGCCTTCCATGAAGAGATGTTTCCCTATCAATCAGATTTGGATGCAGCAATATCGAAAATCATTAATTCTCTTCCTGATTCGATTAAGAAAGTAGTAGATGATTTAGGAAAGGAAATAGTATATCATCATGGTGCAGTTGTAAATGCAAAAGAATATAAAGATATTATTCAGATTATTGAAAAATCTATAAAAGATAATATGTCATTAATTATTAAATACTATAGTTTGAGCCGGGATGAAGAAAGTAAGAGAAAAATTAATCCATACCAGGTCTTTCATATGAATGGAGCTTTTTATTTAATTGCATATTGTCATCTACGCTCTGAAGTATTAATGTTCCGTATTGATAGGATAAGGCATATTAGTACTACTACTGACAGATATGAAGAAGATGAAAGTTTTGATATAGAGGAATATCTTAAGACTGCCTGGGGTGTTGAGAGGAGTAATGTTGCGAAAAGAGTTGTGCTGGTATTCAAAGGAAAGTCAGCCAGGTTAGTAAGGGAGAAGAAGTGGCATGATTCGCAGGAAGTTATCGAACTTCCTGGTGATAAAATACGTTTTGAAGTAACTACCGGTAGCATGGAAGAGATGAAGAGCTGGGTGCTAAGTTTTGGGGCGAGTGTTGAGGTTATTAGGCCGGAAGAATTAAAGCTTTCAGTAAAAGAAGAGATAGAGAAAATGGGGAAAATTTATGAAAGGAACT
>JBKGXW010000066.1:0-13768 GCA_046546395.1 Halanaerobiales bacterium | reverse complement strand
GGATTCTGGGTGTCGATGCACTTATTCTGGGTACACTAACTCGTCTGGATGTTGGCAATAAAGGTGGTATTTCTATTGGCCCTGTGTCAGTAAGTGCCATAAAAGCAGAGGTTGTCCTTACCGGGCGTGTTGTTGATGCCAGCACAGCTGAAATCAAGGATTCTTTTGAGGGTACAGGAGAAGCATCTGATGCCTCTTTTAGTGTATCGGATTTGAAGGGACTTTCGTTTGGTAGTAATGCCTTTAGTGGTTCTGTGCTTGGTCAAAGCATTCAGGATGCAGTTAATCAATTTACAGGTAATATAATATCTGATCCCGAATCACTTCTTAAGGGAGGAACTGAAATCAGAGGTAGGGTAGTAAAGGTGATAGCTAATAGATTAATTATTGATATTGGCAGTCAAGAAGATGTAAGAGAAAAGATGTTGGGTCAATTAATTAGATTTATTGAAGTAGAAGGACTTGACGAAGATGTTGCTTTCCCTATTGGTGATGTTCAGGTATATAGTGTTAATGATACAACAGCTATTCTTAATATTTTAAGTAGCGAGGAGGCTCCTCAGGAAGGGGACTTTGTTGTATTAAGCTCATCAAGATGACTGCAATAAGACTTTGAAGTTTCTACTAGCAAGGAAATAATGTTTATTCAAAAAAATAGCTTGAAAATTTATCTAATAAGATTTAATATAAGGATAGAGAGATATTATTAATTTCTTTTCTGTTTAATTATTTTCAAATTCCAAATTTTTAATTTAAAATAAGATTTGGAACAGTTACTGTCCAGAAACGGGACTATAGTAGCAAATTTTTTAAGGTACAAAATAAATTTAAGGAGAGGATATTAAATGGATCAAAAGAAAGCGGAGTTTTTGCCAAGATTTATGGCAGCTGTAATTGATGGGTTTGTGGGGTGGATATTTGTTCTTATACCATTTTTAGGAGGACTTTTAAGTGCAGCTTACATATTGTTAAAAGATGGAATAATGTTTCAAATAACCAAAAATGATGACTGGAAGAACAAGAGTATTGGCAAGAAAGTCATGAATCTTGAAGTTGAAAAACTTGATGGAGGAGTTGTTGATCTCGCTGTATCTGCCAAGAGAAATATACCACTGTCTATAGGAAGTATTATAGCGGTTGTTCCTATTCTGGGTTGGATCATCGGACCTATTGTTGCACTTGTATTTGCTGTTATCGAAATAGTAGTTTTCTTGACTGATGAAAGAGGACGCCGTCTTGGTGACCGTTGGGCTAATACTATGGTAGTTAAAGAAGCAATTGAAGTAAGTCAGTTTGATGAAGAAGAAGATATTGAGGTATAGTAGCTAGATTTTTTGATAGGACGAAATAACGAATTTTTAAATTATATAAACAATAATAAAAGGCTTAAGAGAAGGTGTCCTATTAAGGGGCACCTTTTATAATGGCTTTAAGATTATATCTTTCCATAATATGATGAACAGGAAAAATCATTTTTTATTCATAGTAATAATTACTATTTTTAAATAAATATAAAAGGAATATTGGAATTTTTGCTGAATATATTAAGTGGGGTATATATTTCTTTACGGATGAAAGAATACAGGCCTGAGAATATAGATATAAGAATTTAGGTAAAAGGATCTAGACATATAAATATTATTAATTTTTTTTAAATATTTAAACAGATATTAAAAGAGATAAAATAATAAAACGAATGGGGTGAGTAGATGTCTTCAGAGAAAATAAGTAAATATATAATGCCGGATGATGAGCAGTTGTATTTATTTCACCAGGGTAATCTGTATTATGCCTATCAGATGTTGGGGGCACATATAGTAGAGATTAATGGAGAAAAGGGTGTACGTTTTGCCGTCTGGGCTCCCAATGCAAAGAATATATCAGTAGTTGGTGATTTTAACAATTGGGATGGTAGAAAGAATAGAATGCAGAAAATAAATGATGAAGGTATCTGGGTTACTTTTATTCCCGGTCTGGAAGAGGGGAGTATTTATAAATATGAAATACTGAATGCCTTCGGACACCTGATTTTAAAGTCAGACCCCTATGCCTTTTATTCAGAGCTTCGCCCCAGAACAGCGTCTAGAGTTTATTCCCTTCATAATTACAGCTGGGGAGATGATAAGTGGCAGGGTAAAAGGGCAGAGGAAGATCCACATAAACAACAATTGAATATATATGAGGTCCACCTGGGCAGTTGGAAAAAGAAAGATGATGGCTCTCTATATACTTACCGTGAGCTGGCCGATGAATTGGTTTCATACGTCAAGGAAATGGGATATACACATATAGAATTATTACCAATTAATGAACATCCCTATGATCGCTCCTGGGGTTATCAATTAACTGGCTATTATTCTGTTACAAGCCGGCACGGCAGTCCTGCTGATTTTAAGTATTTTGTAGATCAGTGCCACCAAAATGATATAGGCGTGATACTGGACTGGGTGCCCGGACATTTTTGCAAAGATGATCATGGTTTGAGACTTTTTGATGGGACACCCCTCTATGAATACAAGGATTCACGTAAGGCAGAGAAAGATGAATGGGGAACTCTCACATTTGATTACGGTCGTAATGAAGTACAGAGCTTTCTTATCTCCAATTTGTTTTTCTGGTTTAATGAATATCATCTTGACGGAATCAGGGTTGATGCAGTTGCCAGTATGATTTATTTGAATTTTGGTAGGGAAGACCAATCTCTCTTAAATGAATATGGGGGACATGAAAATATTGAGGCGATTGAATTTATCAAAAAGATGAACAAAGCTGTCTTCGAACATTTTGCTGGTATATTAATGATAGCTGAGGAATCTTCATCATGGCCGATGGTCAGTGCCCCCACATATTTAGGTGGACTTGGGTTTAATTATAAATGGAATATGGGCTGGATGAATGATATGTTGAAGTACATGGAACTGCACCCAGCAGACCGTAAGTGGCATCATAACTTAATAACTTTTTCGATGTTTTATGCTTTTTCAGAGAATTTTATATTACCAATTTCCCATGATGAGGTGGTCTATGGGAAGAAGTCTCTGCTCAACAAAATGCCGGGTGATTACTGGCAAAAATTTGCCAATCTACGGCTGTTCCTGGGCTATATGATGACTCATCCCGGGAAAAAGCTTCTTTTCATGGGTAGCGAATTCGGCCAGTATGATGAATGGAAAGACCTGGAAGACCTTGATTGGGAACTGCTTGATTACGAAATGCATGGAAAGGCCCTGAAATATACTAAAGCTCTGAACAACTTTTATCTGGAAGAGGAAGCACTGTGGAGCCAGGATCACAAACAGGAGGGTTTTTCCTGGATAGATGCAAATAACAATGAACAGAGTATTATCAGTTTCATACGTAGAGGAAAGAATGAGGATGATTATCTAGTAGTTATCTGCAATTTTACCCCTGTTTACTATGAGTATTATCGAGTTGGAGTACCGGAAAAGCGTATCTATCGAGAAGTATTTAATAGTGATGGAGCAGATTATGGAGGTTCAGGAAAGTTAAATAATGATGAATATGAAGCAGTTGATGTTAAGTGGAATTATTGCCCCTATTCTATGGAAATAGAGATACCCCCGCTTGCAATATCAATATTTAAACCAGTATAATATAAATATACCTATGGGGCTAATCAAATTCAGCGATAAACAATTCTACATTTGTAATATATTTTTAGTGTGAAATTCTTATATAATTAAAATACAGGTAACTGGAAAATTATATTACTATTTAAAGAAAAGGTAAATTTGATAGAGTGAAATATACGTAACTACTTAAACACAAAGAGCTTATACTGAGTAAAAACAACTCTAAGAAAAGATAACCTTTGCAGGCTAACTATCTAATTGGCTTAAATATATTATAAATATAACATAAATTAAGTACAATGTATCAGGATAAAAGTATTGGCAGTTGAATACTTATTAAGGAGGACTGAATATGCAGAAAAAAGAAATTATATGTATGCTCCTCGCAGGAGGACAGGGTACACGACTTAAAGACTTGACCTATAAGAAGGCTAAACCGGCTGTCTATTTTGGCGGCAAATATCGTATCATTGATTTTCCTTTAAGTAATTGTTCAAATTCAGGTATTGATATAGTAGGTGTACTGACCCAGTATGAACCATTTGCTTTAAATTCCTATCTTTCAAGTGGTTCTCCCTGGGACATAAATAGCAGCCAGGGTGGTGTTTTTGTCTTACCTCCCTATGTATCCAAAGGGGGTAGGGCCTGGTATTCCGGTACTGCCAATGCAGTATATAATAATCTAGGTTTTATTGATCAGTTTAATCCTGAATATGTTCTTATCTTATCAGGAGACCATATCTATAAAATGGATTACATAAAAATGTTGGACTTTCATAAGGAAAAGCAAGCGGATGTCAGTATATCGGTTATTGAAGTCCCCTGGCAAGAAACACACCGCTTTGGAATAATGAATACAGACGAGAATTACCGTATTACTGAATTCCAGGAAAAACCGGAAGAGGCGAAAAACAACCTTGCTTCAATGGGTATCTATATCTTTAAGTGGAGTAAATTAAGGAAATATCTGAAGCGTGCTGAAAAGGATCAGAAGACTCTTGATGACTTTGGTCATGACATTATTCCCATGATGATGGAAGATAAAAACAATGTTTTCGCCTATCCCTTTGAGGGATACTGGAAAGACGTAGGGACAGTTGAGAGTCTCTGGGAAGCAAATATGGACCTATTGACAGAAACCCCTGGCTTAAACTTAGACGATCCTGACTGGCACTGGTATGTCAAAAATCTTAATCTGCCGGCTCATTTTGTTTCACATGACGCACGTATAATAAATTCATTAATTAATGAGGGTTGTATAGTCTACGGAGATGTGGAATCAAGCCTTCTATCCTTCGATGTTTCTGTAGGCAAAGGTAGTTTAATTAAAGATTCTGTTATTATGCCCAATGTACAGATCGGCGAAAATGTAAATATCTGCAAGGTTATCGTTGGTGAAGGAACAGTAATCCAAGATAATGTATCTATTGGAACGGACAAATTATCAGAAGTTACTTTAATAGGTGATCATGAAGTAATAAAGGAATAAGTATGATCGAAAGGAATCAATATGTTGGTTTTTATCTACATTAGTTTGTATAAAATTGTCTGGGAATATGACCAACATTTATGTAAAATTAAACTTGTGTAAAATAATTGTATAAAACTAAAAGTTGAGGTGATAGATTTGAGCGACCTTCTTGGTGTGATTAATCTAGAAAACCAGAAAGATTTATTAAATGAATTAACATATTTTCGCTGTGGAGCAGCAATACCATTTGCCGGCCGTTATAGATTGATTGACTTTGTTATGTCAAACATGTCAAATGCAGGAATTACAGAAATAGCTCTATTTACCAGGGAAAAGTACCGTTCCTTAATGGACCACCTTGGCAATGGTAAACCCTGGAATCTTGACCGTAAGGTGGGAGGACTTTTTATACTTCCTCCAGACTGGCATGATCCTACTGATATTTCTATGGGGGATCTGAAGCACTTCCACAATAATATGAGTTTTTTCAGAAGGGGTAGGGCAAAACATGTCCTTCATGCTGATTGTCAGCATATCTGTAATATAGGATACAGAGATGTATTTAAAAATCATATTGACACTAACGCCGATATAACCCTTGTCTATAAGGAAGTTGATAATATTGGCCCGGGGTATATGGACTGCAAACGACTAGATATAGATGATCATGGTCAGGTAACAAGTGTAAACAACGAAAATAATAATAAAAATGTCTATCTGGAGAGGTTTATTATCAGAAAAGATATTCTTCTTAATCTGGTTCAGTACTGTATAGCATATGGCAAAGACAATTTTTTCAAAGATGGTATCATGGATAATCTTGACCAATATAAGGTAAACGCCTATAGATATGAAGGGTACCACAGTGTTATTAATTCAATCCTGAGTTATTATAGAAGTAGTATGGGGCTATTGGATATAAACAATTATCAGCAGCTTTTTGACAGAAATAATACTGTTTTGACCAAGGTGAAAGATGAAGCGCCAAGCAAGTATTATGACAGCGCTAAAGTAGACAACTGTATAGTTGCAAATGGATGTAATATTAAAGGTACTGTTAAGAACTGCATTTTATTCAGGGAAGTTAATATAGAAGAAGGAGCAACGGTAAGAAATTCTATAATTATGCAGAACACACATATTGGTAAAGATGCAGTCCTGAAAAACGTTATTCTCGACAAACAGGTTGATGTATCAGATGGGTCTACCCTGATAGGATCTGAAGGTAGGCCATATGTGATAGCAAAAAATTTAAAGGTATAAATATATTATTTTTCACTTAGCTTCAGTAATATAATCAGACTTAATTGAGGGTAAGGGAGATGGAAATATGTAGTTTGAAGAATATAAGGGAGGTTATTAGATATGAAAGTATTATTTGTGGCTTCAGAAGCAACCCCGTTTATCAAAACAGGTGGATTAGCAGATGTAGCGGGATCGCTTCCCGCCGCACTGAAAGATTATGATATTGATGTCAGGGTTGTTGTTCCAAAATATCTGGATATTCCACATCATTATAAAGAGCAGATGGAAGATGTTCGTTACTTTAATATAGATCTTTGTTGGCGGGAGCAGTACTGTGGTATTGAAAAGATAGAAAAGAATGGGGTAATTTTTTACTTTATAGACAATGAGTATTACTTTAAAAGGCCTTTTCTATATGGGCACTATGATGAGGCAGAACGTTTTGCTTTTTTCAATAAGGCTGTACTGGAAATGCTGCCAGAGATTGATTTTAAACCAGATATAATCCACTGTCATGACTGGCAATCAGGACTGATCAGTGTTTATCTGAATTCTCATTATAAAGATGATGATTTCTATAAGGATATCAAAACAGTCTTTACTATCCATAACCTGAAGTATCAGGGCATATTCCCACCTGAAATAATGGGTGATATACTGGCCCTGGACTGGCATTATTTTACCCCTGCAGGGATCGAAGCATATGGAATGGTAAATTATATGAAAGGAGCATTGAATTTCTCTGATCTTATTACAACAGTAAGTGAGACATATGCTCACGAGATACAGACGCCTTACTATGGAGAGGGTATGGACGGCCTTTTACGAAAGAGATCAGCTGACCTTTATGGAATAGTAAATGGGATTGACTATGATGAATATAACCCCCTGACTGATCCTTCTCTGTTTGTTAATTATAAGAGTTCCTATGAGAAGAAACAGGAGAATAAGTTACATTTGCAGAAAATGCTTGGCCTTCCCGAAGAGAAGGATAAAGCCATGTTACTTATAATATCAAGACTTGTTGAGCAGAAAGGGATTGACCTGACTATCCACGTGCGTGAGCAGATAGCAAATCTGGATTTGCAATTTGTCATACTGGGGACAGGGAATAATAACTACGAACAAATATTCAAAGAACTTGCCTGGCATTATCCAGATAAAGTATCAGCACAGATAACCTTTGATGAATCACTGGCCAGAAAGATGTATGCAGCGGCTGATTTATTTCTGATGCCTTCCAGGTTTGAACCCTGTGGTATAGGCCAGTTACTGGCATACAGATATCTAACTGTTCCAATTGTAAGGGAAACAGGTGGTCTGATGGATACAGTTCAGTCTTATAATGAAGAGACAGAAGAGGGAACAGGATTTAGTTTCAGTAACTATAATGCCCATGATATGCTATTTACTATTGAAAGGGCTCTTTCCTGTTATTATAATAAAGATATCTGGAATAAGATCAGAAACAATATAAAAAAATTGGATTACAGTTGGGCCAATTCAGCAGCTGAATACATAAACTTATATAAGAAGCTACTGACATAAGATTAAATATAACAATAGGCACATGACATTGACACATGATATTATCATATGCCAATTAATACATAGCAATGCAATTATCATTGTTAATATAAGATTGATATAAGATGCTACCTGTTATAGTTAATCTTTGCAGGAATGGAGGCGTTTATAATGTTTTCAAATAAAGAAGAAATTAAACAGATATTTAAAATGAAGATGAGAAGTATAGTAGGCAAAGAGATAGAAGAGGCGAGTGACAAAGATGCTTTTATTATTCTCAGTTCAATGATTAAGGAATATTTAAGTGATTCCTGGATCAAGACAAATCGCAAATATCATAAAGACAATGTAAAGCAGGTATATTACTTTTCGATAGAGTTTTTAATTGGGAAATTATTGTACAGTAATTTGCTGAGTTTAGGAATTATAGATAAGACACGCGACAGCCTTGCTGATCTCGGTTTTAGTCTTGAAGATCTCTGCAGCGCTGAAGAAGAAGCAGGACTGGGAAATGGTGGTTTAGGTCGCCTGGCAGCTTGTTTTCTTGATTCACTGGCTTCACTGCAGCTGCCAGGTCACGGCTGTGGTATACGTTATAAATATGGACTTTTCAAGCAGAAGATAATAGACGGTCATCAGGTTGAAATGCCTGATTACTGGCTTAGAGATGGCTATGCCTGGGAAATCCGTAGAGATATTTCCTTTGATGTCCGTTTTGGAGGAAGAGTTGAGTATCATGAAGATGAACATGGTATGAGTTTTGATCATGTGGACTACGAAGTGGTTAAAGCCGTTCCCTATGATATTCCCATTGTAGGGTTTCATAATAATATGGTGAATACACTGCGTCTCTGGAGTGCCGAAGTTTCGGATAGTATCATCAGTGATATTAATGATAGTACTGATGACAGGAGGGCCTTGCTGGACTATAAGAGAAGAGTTGAATCTATAACAGAGTTTCTCTATCCCGATGATTCCAATTATGAGGGTCGCCTTTTAAGATTGAAGCAGCAGTACTTTCTCTGTTCTGCTGGTCTTCAGAGTATCATCAGGACCTATGATCAATCCGATTTGCCTTATAGTAAATTACCCGATAAATTTGCATTGCATGTAAATGATACCCATCCTTCTATTATGATCCCTGAGTTGATGCGGATTCTAATGGATGAAAAGGGTTTGAGTTGGGATGAAGCCTGGGATATCACTGTAAATACAGTTTCCTATACCAATCATACCCTGATGGTAGAAGCTCTGGAAAAATGGCCGGTTGATATGATGAAATCACTACTACCCCGTATCTTTTTGATCATTAATGAAATTAATGAACGTTTCTGTAGGAAGCTCTGGGATGAATACCCTGGTGAGTTTTCCAAGATATCAGATATGGCTATTATTGCAGAAGGTCAGGTAAAGATGGCTCATCTGGCTGTGGTTGGAAGCCATAGTGTTAACGGTGTGGCAGAGCTTCATACCAGGATATTGAAAGAGAGAGAAATGAATAATTTCTATCAATACACTCCTGAAAAATTTAACAACAAGACAAATGGTATTACACACCGACGCTGGCTGATTCAGTCCAATCCAGAACTGTCTGATTTAATTACAGATACTGTAGGTTACGGCTGGGTATATCACCCAATGAAATTAAATGATCTGCTGAAATATAAAGATGACCCTTTATTCCGTGAAGAGATACATGGTATTAAGCAGGAAAACAAGAGAGAATTGGCAGCACTGATAAAAGACCTGACTGATATCAGTGTTGATCCGGAGACAATTTTTGATATCCATGTTAAAAGAATACACGGCTACAAAAGACAGCTTTTAAATGCCTTTCACATAATGCATCTATATAATAGTCTAAAAAATAATTCAGATTTTACCATGACTCCCAGGACATTTATATTCGGTGGAAGGGCAGCAGCCAGTTATTACCACGCAAAAAAGATTATTAAATTGATAAATACAGTGGCAAAAATGATAAATAATGACCCTGAAGTGAATGAATACATGAAGGTCGTATTTATACCCAATTACTCTGTATCATTGGCCCAGAAGATCATACCTGCAGCAGATGTAAGTGAACAGATATCAACAGCCAGTAAAGAGGCCTCAGGTACAGGGAACATGAAGTTTATGATGAATGGAGCGCTTACTTTAGGTACACTCGATGGAGCGAATATAGAGATGCTCGATCTGGTGGGTAAAGATAACATGTATATCTTCGGCTTAGCTGCAGATCAGGTACTGAATTACTATAGAGAAGGTGGATATTCTGTTCACCAGATTATTGAAGAGGATGAGAGGATAAAACTCATCATGGATCAGTTATTCAATTCTGCATTAATATCAGGTAGTGCGGATAGATTTGATGATATCTACTATTCATTACTGAATAGCAATGATTATTTCTTTATTCTGAAGGATTTTGATGACTATGTGAGGGCACAGCAGCGAATAGGAAAAGATTATAAAGACTGGGAGTCCTGGACACATAGTGCAATTATTAATATTGCCAACTCGGGACAGTTTACTACAGATAGGACAATTGCAGAGTATGCTGCAGATATATGGAAGATAAACCCTGTCTTTGTATAAAGGGAAGGATATTCCCTGCTACAATTGGTGAAAAGAAGTTCGATAATTATCCGGGCATCAACTATGGGTATAGAGATAAGCGAAACTACTTGAAAAAGGAGCAGTCAAATATGTCACGCATACAGGTTGTGCATAATTCATTTGAAGAATTCTATCGATCTCCCTTTGGTGCGGCAGTAGTTGGAGAAAAAATTACGGTCAGGATAAAAGTTTGTTCATCTCAAAAGCCTGAGCAGGTAATACTGTATATTGAGGATGATTTTTCCTCAGAGGAAGAGGAAATTATCATGAATAAGCTGAGTATTGAGGATAAAAAGCTTATTGTGGAAGAACTGAGTGCAGAAGAGGAATCAATCGACAGTTCAGTCAATAGCTCGGCAAATAAATATACCTATAAACCAGGTGATCAGAGTAGAAAAAGTCTGGACTGTGAATATATATATCAGGCTCAGTTCAGAACTGGCGATACCCCGGGTTTAAGATTCTATTACTTCCAGATAGATATTAATGGAGAGAAAAAATATTACTGTAAGAGTAAAGATGGAACGGGTGGAGAGGGCAGGGTAATAGAAAAGCCGGAAAATAAGTATCAGATTACGGTTTATAGCGACAAAACTAACTGCCCTCTCTGGTTTCCTGATTCAATTGTATATCAAATATTTGTGGACCGCTTTTTCAACGGTAGTCCAGATGATGAGGTGCTCAATCCTAAAAGGAATTGCTTGTTACATTCTCACTGGAGTAATGATCCTCTTTACATCAAAAATGAAGAGGGTCATGTTATCAGGTGGGACTTTTTTGGAGGTAATCTCATCGGTGTACGAAAAAAATTGGATTATCTTAAGAGGCTAGGTATAAGTACAATATATTTTAACCCAATCTTTAAGGCTGTTAGCAATCATAAATATGATACCGGCGACTATCATCAGATAGATGAGATGTTCGGTGACAACAAGATTTTTGCTGAGCTGGTCAAGGAGGCAGAAGAATTGGGAATTTCAATAATTCTTGACGGCGTATTTAGCCATACTGGAAGTGATAGTATATATTTTAACAGGTACGGGAATTATGATTCAATCGGTGCCTATCAATCAAAAGATTCACCATATTACAGCTGGTATAGATTTGATGAACACCCTGATGATTATGAGTCGTGGTGGGGAGTCAGTGATCTACCCAATGTTAATGAACTTGAAAAAAGCTATCAGGACTTTATTATCTACAATGAAGATAGTGTTCTGAACTACTGGATGGATATGGGTATAAAGGGTTGGCGCCTGGATGTAGTGGATGAACTTCCGGCTCAATTCCTCAAGAATTTTAAAAGTCAACTGAGAAATAAAGACAATGAATCAATATTAATAGGTGAAGTCTGGGAGGATGTCTCCAATAAATGTAGCTATGATAAGCGTCGAGAATACTTCCTGGGAGAGGAACTGGACTCAGCAACCAATTATCCCTTCAGAAAGACCTTAATTGATTTCATAACCGGCCAGATCGACAGTGAATGTGTACATAAGAGATTGATGACCCTTGCTGAAAATTACCCAAAATTCAACTTTTATTCAGCATTGAACTTATTGGGGACCCATGATGTTCCACGGATACTAACTGAATTGGGCAGAGACATTAAAGAAAAGCCGCTGGCTGTTAAAAGATTGAAATTGTTAAGCCTCTGGCAGATGACTTTTCCAGGTGTCCCCTGTATATACTATGGTGATGAAGCAGGTCTGGAGGGAGAGACTGATCCTGATAACCGCAGGACATATCCCTGGGGTAATGAAAACCAGGAATTGCTGAACTGGTATCATGAGGTCATTAAACTAAGAAATGAATATGATATCTTTAAAACAGGTGAGTGGCATTCTTTCTATTTGAATAAAGACATCTATGGTTATAAACGCTCAATCAACGATAATAAGGATGTGTTCGCTCAGGAAAGGCAGAATAATACCGCTGTGGTTTTACTCAACAGGAGTATTAATCAATCTCATGAATTAGATATTAACTTTAAAGATTGGTTCAAAGATTCAGAGAATATTAATGATTACTTCCAGGACAAAAAAGAAAATATTGGAAGTGAAAATAAAAAAATCAGGATAGAACCTTTGACAGCAAAGGTTTATCTAGAAAAATGTCAAGAAAACTCTATTTAAATCTAGTCTATGATTTAGGTGTTATTACTATTATTATTACACATTATATCAAATTAAATAGTTGAAAGGGATGTAGATATGAATAATAATGTAATAAAGGTTGACCTTTTCAGTGATACCGGCACAAGACCATCTCAGGAGATGAGAGAGTTTATGGCCAGGGCTGAAGTTGGTGATGAACAGCTATTTGAAGATCCCAGTGTTAATAAATTGAATCAGATGGTAGCGAATTTGCTGGGAAAGGAAGAGGCTATTTATTTGCCGTCAGGATTGATGGCCAATCAAATTTCTTTTGCAGTTCACTGCCGGCCGGGTGATGAAATAATAATGGACAGGACTGCCCACCCCATTCACTTTGAGGGTGGAGCTGTGGCTGCTATCAGTGGTGCTTCAATTAATCCTCTTGATGGGGAAAATGGTGTATTTACTGTAAAACAGTTGGAGGCAGCAATCAGGAGTAAAGACTATCATGATCCCCAATCCAGAGTAGTATCAATTGAACAGACCTCCAATATGGGAGGTGGTGTTATCTGGCCTTTCGAGACAATCAGTGATGTCTGTGAGACAGCGAAGAAACATGGACTGGCTACCCATATGGATGGAGCCCGTTTGCTGAATGCGGTTGCTGCTACGGGTATCAGTGCAGCTGAGTATGCACAGTTTTTTGATTCAGTATGGATTGACCTGAGCAAGGGGCTGGGAGCCCCGGTGGGATCAGTACTGGCAGGGTCCAGTGAATTTATAGAGAAAGCAAGATACTGGAAACAGCGTCTTGGGGGTGCCATGAGGCAGGCCGGTATCATTGCTGCTGGTGGAATTTACGCTCTGGAAAATAATGTTGAGAGACTGAAGGAAGATAATGATAATGCCCTTTATCTGGCAGAAGCAATAGCCGGTTATCCGGAGATAGACCTTGATCTGGCCTCGGTCCAGACAAATATTATTATATTTCGGACAGTAGGTATTTCAGCGGATAAATTAAACGAAGAGCTGCTTAATAGAGGTATTAGATTTACCCCAATAAACGGAAATACAATGAGAGTAGTTACACATCTTGATGTTGATAGAGATGATATTGATTATGTAATTAAAGCATTAAATGAAATACTGAGTGAAGACTAGATGAGTATCAAGACTCTTCCAGGCGGTAGATGAAACTTAAAATCTCAGCAACTGCC
>JBKGXW010000065.1:0-13881 GCA_046546395.1 Halanaerobiales bacterium | reverse complement strand
ATAATTGTTGTAAAACCATTGTTGCACCGCCAATAGCACCAACCCATTCAGCAAATTCAGTCACTGCTATCTTCAGCTTCCTTCCTGGAATTTGAAGACTCTTTTCCCTTACTTCGTTCTTGAGTTGAGGTAATAAAAGATCAGTCGCCTCCAAAAATTCACCACCAAGTATTATTTCATCTGGATTCAACAGGTTGACCAGATTAGATAGCCCCAAACTCAAATATTCAGCAATTTCTTCGATTAATTCAAGTGCTTCTTTTTTTTCATCCCGGGCATCATTAACCAACTGTATCCATCCTCTATGTAGTTGATGATGGGTGGCATTTTCTGGAATACCTGAATCATAGCGGCGAACCAGACTATCGGTCGAAATCAAAGCCTCAAGACACCCTTTATTACCACAACTACATAATGGTCCATTCCTGACAATCGTCATATGGCCAAACTCTCCGGCACTATAATCCCTACCATAGTATAGTTTTCCATCAAGTAGTATAGCAGCACCAATTCCTGATCCTGTATTGATAAAAAGAAAATTATCATGGCCGTTCCACTTTTCAGCCAGAGCCATAACCCTAACATCATTGTCAATGAGAATTGGTAATTCAAATTCTTTCTCCAGCTTTTCTTTAAGTGCAAGATCTTTCCAGTGAAAATGGGGTGCAAACAGAGAATATCCCCTTATAGGATCTACCATTCCATGAACGCCAACCCCCATACCATAAACCTTTTCTACAGCAATTGAATCTTTAAAACGATTTACCATTCCTGATGTTATCTCGATAAATGATTCAAGTCTATGTGACTGAACCTCTTCTTCTACTTCTACTACTATATTCCTGTTGAGGTCCATAATGACACCACGAATTTCAGCAATTCCCCACTCCAGACCAATAAAATAGGCCCCACCAGGATTGATCTCCAGCAAGACAGGCTTTCGGCCACCGCGGGATTCACCACGGGTAGTTTCCTTAATTAAATCCATCTCCAGCATTTCCTTTACAATATTTGAAACTGTTGCGGGAGAAAGGCCGGTAATCTCAGCTATCTGTGCCCTTGATATAGACTTTTCTTTATAAATCAATTTTAATATTACCTTCTGATTCATTTTTTTCATTAATTCAAAACTTCCCCGTTCCATAGTACCACCACCTCTCCATGAGTTAATTAATCTGTTGTTTTATCCAAACAAAAATTATATATATTCATAATATGTATTATAAGTATAATATGTATTATAGCAAATAACTTAGTTTATTTAATTAATAAACTAAGTATATTATAACCTATTTATATGATTATGTAAACTATTCTGTGCTGAAAATTTTATTTAATTTAACCACCCGGACGGTAATTTGTCCGCCTGCTTTAATGCTCTAACGATATCATTCTTCATATCGACTACAGCTTCTCTGGCAGCAAAATGAAATTGTTCTGGACTATACTTAGTATTATATGGTTCCCGATTATAGGCATATAGGATTCCTCTAGAAGAATTTATGACTGCCCCATGACCATCATTATTGAAACAGGGGACCACATCTTCTCCACCACCGCCCTGTGCTCCATATCCGGGTACCAAAAATATATTCTTTTTCATTATCTTTCTCAATTTTTCCGCCTCTCCGGGATATGTGGCACCTACCACTGCACCAACTGCAGAATAACCTCTTTTCCCGGCCAGGGGTTTCCCGACATCTGCAACATATTCTGCCATTAACTCATAAACCTTTTTACCACTATCAACGATTTTATCCTGAAGTTCTCCCGAAGATGGATTTGAAGTCTTAACCAGTATAAATACTCCCTTTGAATTGCCTTGACATTTATTTATAAAAGGCTCTATACCATCACTGCCCAGATATGGGGTTATAGTCAGGTAGTCTACATCATAAGACGGAATAGATTCACCATTCCCCAATGATACTCTTCCCAGATGTCCTGCTGAATAGGCTAATGCAGTACTACCAATATCATTGCGTTTAGCATCTTCAATTACAATTAAACCTTTTTCTCTGGCATAACTTACTGTTTTCTCAAAAGCCCTGACTCCTTCACTTCCATATTGTTCATAATAAGCCATTTGAGGTTTGACAGCCGGAATAAGGTCTGCCACCTGATCAATAATCATTTTGTTGAATTCGATTATAGTGTCCCTGACACCTTTAAAAGAATCATCATAATCTGCTATTCTTTTCTTCAAAAACCCTGGAATATTATCCAGAATGGGGTCTAATCCTACGATAGCAGGATTCTCCTTTTCATCTATCTTATCCAACAATCTATCAGCAATATTAATTGTCTCCATAAAATCACTCCTTATTACTTAATTCTAGCCTCTTTAAAAACTTATCGGTTTCATTAGTCCAAATCTCATAATACTTTTCCTGTGTCGCTAACTCGGGAAAACCCGGATTGCTGCTGTCACAATAATACAGCTCATTAAAAGAACTAGTGAAATATATGGGATGCCAATATTTTTGCGATAATAAATATCTGATAACATATATTCTCCCCTTTCAATTGCTTTTTTCCAAACATATATTCCTACTTTAATAATTCAAATATGCTAAATATATAATTAACTATTCTAACAAAATAACCTTCTTCTTAATTAATCTTTTTGAAGTCCGGAAAAGGAATTATAATAAAAACCACCCGTTAAACGAGTGGCTTTTTCAGGTTCTATATAGTATTGATTAAATAATACATGTAAATTACATCGAGAAATATCAGGCTTTCCATCATACTTTTTATTACTATAAAACACACTCCGCTTTTTCTATAATCTTAGCAATATGTTCTATCTGTTCTCTATTCAATGACTTTATCGGCTCTTTACAGATGGGTTGAATATCCCTACCCATAACAGCTACAGCCTGTTTTATAGCTGGAAAGAATGGTTGAGATACTTTATATATCTCCATCAATATACTGATCTTTTTACTATGTCTGGCTACAACTTCAAAGTCGCCTTCTTTATAGGCCTGATATAGTTCAACAAACAAAGATGGTACCACATTAGAAAGACCACCTATCAGGCCATCTCCCCCTGCCAGTAGATTAGACAGAAAGTATTCATCAAAACCTGAGAAAACTGAAAAATTGTCCAGTCTTTCTTTGGCCTGACCAATAATCTCTCTGGTATGACTGATTGTATCCATAGTATCTTTAATACCCACAATATTCTCAAAGTCCCTGCCAAGTTGATAGACAAGTTCTGGTGACATATTGACACCACTACGAGCCGGGAAATTGTATAAGAAGATATCGATATCAACATTACTGGCGATCAGACTGTAGTAATTGTAGAGGGTTTCCTCGTTAAACTGAAAAAAGTAGGGAGTAATTATTGCAGCAGCATCTGCCTCCTCTCCAGCAGCATACTTTGTCAAATCTATTACATCTTCGACAACTGTACCACCAGTCCCTACCAGCACCGGAACCCGACCATTTACTGTTTCTACAGCAAAAGATATAAACTCCTTCTTCTCTTCCATTTCCATACTGAAGAACTCACCAATACTACCAAGAAACAGAATACCATTAACACCAGCTGCGATTAAATGTTCTATATGCTCACTATTAGATGTATAGTCTATCTTACCTTTCTCGTCAAATGCTGTAATAGTTGGTGTCGTTATACCTTTAATCATCTTAATCACCTCTCTGTTTGTCAAAATAGTATCCGGTCACCTAAATATATGACCTTCCTTCTCTTAACTGATATAATTCTAAATGATGAAGTTGCTGGAGTCAAAGAAAAGTACAATTTGCTTGGAATTACCTCTTTTCAGGATTCAATTCGAGATAGGCACCCTTCATTGCTGATGTAGCAAGATGGGTAAAGATTCCCAGACTACCATTCACAAACTTAAATTCTGGCTTATCCCACCTTCTCGACCGTTCTTCCAGTATATCTTCAATCTCTTCCGCTTCTTTTATCTCTCCAGCTATACCAACAATATCAAGAGAACGATTTTTTATATCTATCTTTATAAGGTCATTTTCCTCCAGAAGTGCGATTGGCCCACCGTCTACGGCTTCTGGCGAGACATGTCCGATGGCTGGTCCTCGTGTCGCTCCTGAGAAACGGCCATCAGTAATAAGTGCTGTAGAGCTAGATAACTCCGGATCTGAGGCAATAGCTTCTGTGGTATAATACATCTCCGGCATACCTGACCCCCTGGGCCCTTCATAACGGATGATAATTATATTACCTGGCTTTATATCATTTCCCAGTACTGCCTGCATGGCATCCTCTTCCCTGTCAAAGACCCGGGCATTTCCAGTAAATAATAACATACCATCAGGTAATGCTGAATGCTTGACTACCGCTCCCTCCGGGGCAAGATTGCCTTTGAGTATAGCCACTGCGCCCTCAGATTGAATGGGTTTATCAACAGCAAAAATCACTCTATCAGGTTCAGGCATTCCCTCCGGTCTATCCTTCATACCCTCTATATAGGGGAAGTCATTTAAATATTCCAGGTTTTCTCCCAGGGTTTTGCCGGTTATAGTTAAAACATCCAGATGTAGATAATCTCTAATTCTCTTCATCACTTCCGGTACTGCTCCAGAATGCCAGAAATACTGAGTCGGATATTCTCCACTCGGGATTGTATTTACTAAAAATGGTACTTTCCTGTGAATATCGTCAAAAAGCTGGGGTTCTATTTCAATGCCCAATTCATGTGCAATCGCGGGTATGTGTAATAATGCATTTGACGAGCCCCCGATAGCCGCATGAACAGCTATTGCATTTTCGAAAGCCTTCTCTGTCATAATTTGATCAACTGTAATATTATCTTCAATTAACTGCATTAGATAATATGAAGTCATTCCAGTCATTTTATTCAGGTAGCTACTATTAGCAGGTATCAGAGCTGAACCAGGTAGAGCAAGGCCAAGGGCTTCTGCTATAACCTGCATGGTTGAAGCAGTACCCATAAACTGACAGGCTCCGCAACTTGGGCAGGCAAGTCTTTGTGACTCAAGATATTTTTCCTCAGGTATTTTCCCTTTTTTATACTGAGCATAGTAAAGAGCCGTATGGTCGACAGTTACACCTTCAGCCCCCATTGCCATCGAACCTCCCGGTATATGAATCGTAGGCATATTAATTCTTGCAGCTGCCAGCAGGTGGGCAGGAACCGCTTTATCACAGGAAGATATCATTATCATGCCATCATGAGGGGTTGCTTTAGCCTGAATCTCTACCATATTTGCTATCATTTCTCTTGACACCAGAGAGAAATTCATCCCATCATGACCTTGTGCTATACCATCACACATATCACTACAAATAAATGAAGCCCCTTTTGCCCCATTCTCTGAAAGGCTATTCAGTGATACGTCAACCAATTTATCAAGGTGAAAACTACCCGGATGTCCGTAACCATAGGTACTACTGACTATAATTTGAGGCCTGGATAGGTCCTCATTTGACCAGTTCATTCCCATTTTCAAAGCATCCAGTTCCGGGCTCGTTTTCCGTATTTTTTGACTTCTTAACATATTAAGTATCATTCCTTTCGCTGCTCTCAAGGCACAAATTGACAAAAGATTTCTTTCAAACTATCTCTCCCCTCTGCAGTGTTTATTAAAAAAACCACCATCCCGATATCAAATTGTAATGGTGGTTTTAAAAACATTAAAATCAATGTAAAATGCTCATACACTAAACAAAAACTGTGATAGATATATTACAGCAGTAAGCGTAAAGGCACTCAATATTGTACTGGTCATAACAACCTGTGAAGCAAAATCCGGTTCATTGTTGAACTCAACTGCTATTAAGGCTGTATTGACTGCAGATGGTACTGAAGAAGATATAAATAAAACCTGTGCCATCACACCATCTATACCCATAAGTTGTATCAATATATAGGCCAGTATAGGGCCTCCAAGCAGCCTGGTAATACTCGCTATATAGACATCCCAATTACTGAAACTAAATTTGGTGTGATATAATTGTGTTCCCAGTGAAAGTAAAGCAACTGGAATCAAACCATTTTCCATATACTCAATTGATGGCCAGAAAAAAAACTGAGTGAGATCAAGATCAATAAATTTTAATAAAACCGCCAATATAATCCCATAAGCTACAGGCATCTTTAGTATCTCCCTAATACTATCAATATAAGTCATCTGACCGCGTCCAGCATTAAAAAAACCAATGGTATTTGTTGTAAGATTCTGGACCATCAATACCATTATCTGTATTGATACAGCGTAGTCAACATAAGGAGAACCACTAAAGACCAGCAAAATTAACGGTAGACCGAAATTCCCTGAATTATAAAACATAATTGAATTGTTAAGAGCAGTTGATATGGATACTTTATGATTCATCATTTTAGATATAATCCACCCCACTCCGGCTAAGAGGGCCAGTATAACCAATCCAAAGATGATTGCTGTTAAAAATTCCCTGTTTATTTCTGTCTGGTAAACCTTGACAAAAACCAGTGCAGGAACAAATATATAGAAATTAAGCTTGCTGAGAGTATATATATCCAATTTAAATTTGCTAGTAAGCAAATATCCTAAATAGATAATGATAAATAATGGTGCAATATTATTAAGTAATATAAATGTAAATACTTCCAATTTAATACCTCCACAACTTTATCTACTGGTTAATTTCTAAAAAACGAAGAGATAACTTAATAAATAAGTTTATTTTATAATATAAATCCAAATTTTTAAACATCAAATAATAAGAAAGTGAAATTATCCCAAAAATATGCTTACTCGGATTTAAAGAAAAAACGTTGCCAGACAAAAAGACAACGTTTTTCCCGGTCTTTACAATACTACTTAAATTTAATTTTATACCTTTCAATAATTAACCCTTAACACTACCTGAAGTTATACCTTCAACTATATATTTCTGGAAGAAAACAAATATAGTAAATAGTGGGACCAATGACAGAACAGACATCGCAAACATAGCCCCCCAGGAACTACCGCTGGTAGCATCAATGAACATTCTAAGAGCAACAGCAACCGTAAACTTAGTAACATCACTCAAATATAATAACTGAGTAAAAAAGTCGTTCCAGGTCCAGATAAACGATAGAATACCTGATGTAATAAGAGCCGGAACTGATAGAGGCATCATCAAACGTATATAGATTCCAATCTTACTGGCACCATCAATCTCAGCAGATTCCATGATCTCATTCGGTATTGTCTTCATATATTGTACCAATAAGAAAACAAAAAAGGCATGTGTTGCAAAAAAACGCGGAACATATATAGGTAAAAAGGTGTTAATCCAGCCAAGTTTGTTAAAAACTATATATGTTGGTATCAGCCTCACGTGATAAGGTAACATAAGCGTACTTAGCATTATTGTAAAAAAGATTTTTTTCAACGGAAAATCAAGCTTTGAAAAAGCAAATGCCGCCATTGAAGAACTTATTAAAGTACCTAACACAACCATAAAAGTTACGAAAAAAGAATTAGTAAAGAACTTGGCAAAAGTAAATCCCGATAGTCCTCTCCAACCGATTATATAATTCTCTAAAGTAAATGTCTCTGGAAAAAAGGACCCGGATGTGAATATTTCATTACTGGGCTTAAATGAACTACTCACCATCCACAATAAGGGATATATCATAATAAATCCAAGCAGTATTATAAAAATATGAATAAATATTTTTTTGTTTAGTTTCCCTGTACCAGATTTTCTGAATATATTTTTAATAGATTTATTAGTCATTTTTAGAATAACACCTCCTATTAACCTTCATAATAGACCCATTTTTTGGATGTCCAGAATATGATTGCTGTAAAAACACCGATAATAATTAACAATAACCAGGCCATAGCAGATGCATATCCCATCTGGAAGAAGTTGAATCCACGTCTATACAAATATAAAGAATATAACATTGTACTACCGAGCGGTCCACCTCTACCATTACTTATAATATAAGCAGGAGTAAAGGACTGGAAAGCGTCTATTATTGTCATTATCAAATTAAAAAGTATCATAGGGGTAATCATCGGAATTGTTATACTAAAAAATTTTCTGATATTCCCAGCTCCATCAATATCTGCCGATTCATAGAGTTCTTGAGGCACCTGTTTCAGGGCGGCAAGGAAAATAAGCATTGAAGAACCAAATTGCCAGACCATAAGTATTATCAAAGTGTACAAAGCAGTATTGGGATTAGCTATCCAATTCAACCCTTCAATTCCAAAGAGATTTAAAAATTTATTTACAAGTCCTTCACTATTAAAAATCTGACGCCATAAAATAGATATAGCTACACTTCCTCCAAATAATGTAGGAACATAATAAACAGCTCTATAATATCTTAAACCTTTAATTTTTCTATTTAATAATACCGCAACAAATAATGCAAAACCCATTCTAAATGGTACACTAATTAAAACAAACCTGAAGGTTACACTCAGACTCTGTATAAATTTTCTATCACTAAAAAGCTTGAGGTAATTATCAATACCTACAAAATTAGGAGGGTTCAATATATTATATCTAGTAAACGAAAGATATAGTGATGCTATCATTGGAACAATCGTAAATGCTAGTAAACCTATTAACCAGGGTGCGAGAAAGAAATATCCTGCCCCATATTTTTTAATCCATTTAACCATCTCAACCTCCAAAGCTGCTGCATAGCATTTTTATTGCCATTAAAACAAGCCCTCAATGCAGCGTTATTATGAGAACTTGTGCCTTTTTTTGAATATAAAAATATATAAATATATATAACAATATTAAGAAATGATAAAATTATAGCCTTAAATATAAATCCCTATATCAGTGTAATATAACACTGATATTTTCCTACTTTTTTACAAGTATAATGCGGTTTTCGTTAAATGAATTCTATAGTCAGGAAAAACTGACTTGCATTAATAATCATAATGATTTTACGTCATATTAAATATTAAATTACTCATCTATACGAAAACCGCATCTTATTGCTAATATATCACAATAATATATATACTAATTGTATTTATAGGGTATTTCACAAATTAGATTTTACTGGTTCATTAATAAGATATCTTCTGCACCCTGCATAAACTCAGCTGCAGCTTCTTCAGGTGTTTGATTTCCAAATGATACAGACTGAGCAATCTCTTCGAAAAGTGCCATAACTTCCGCAGACCCTGTTGGAGGATTTGGAGCTTTATCTGCTAACTCCAATGCATAAGAAACAAACTCAATAGTTTCCTGATCGGCAGGGTTCAGCTCATCAGTTATAACCTCCTGTGCAGTAGTTGTTGGTGGTACCCCCTGTTCAAGTTTGAAGAGTTCCTGCGCTTCTTTGTCATTTATAAAGAAACTAATTAACTTTGCTGCAGCCTCTGGGTGATCTGAACCAGAAGATATAGCAAATTGTGCACCTTCAAGATATTCACCTGGCTGTCCATCTGCTAAATGAGGCATACGCACCATTTTGATATCTCCATCATTTTTAACCTGTTCCTGATATAACCATATCTGGTTCGCAGGTATAGAACTTATAGCTATTTTACCACTATTAAATAGATTCTGTTCTAAAGGAAGATCAGCGTATTCAACACCAGTAGATGCATCAGGAATACCACCTTTATCTCTTAAATCTTCCCAGAATTTAAACCATTCTACTACAGTTTCTTCACTAAAACCAAGTTGGCCATCTTCAGAATAAGCAGACTCACCGTTTGTTCTGGCATAATAAGCAAAGTATGGGATAAATTGTGACGAGAAATCATTGGCACCCCACATTTCAATACCTTTTTCTAAAGCTGCTTCCCTGAGTTCTACAGCTTTTTCTGCGAAATCAGCATATGTCCAGTCCATTTCTGGGTAATCTACACCAAGTTCATCAAAAGTTTTAGTATTATAAATATAACCGGTCATTGTAACACCCTGTGCAATCATATATTGAGTATCATCTACAAGTCCAGTTTGTCTTACAGACTCTGGAACGTTATAGAGATCCAGTGCGCCAGAGTTTACAAAAGGTGCTAGGTCTAATAAAGCTCCTCTTGGTGCATAATCGGAAACATAAGCTGGATGCATACCGATAACATCAGGAGCAGTTCCGCTGGCCGCCTGAGTAGCTAGCTTAGTCCAGTATTGTCCCCAACTACCAGGATATCTTTCTACATTGATATTTGGGTATTCTTCTTCAAACATATCTACAATTGAATTGTAAACTTCATGTCTGTCCGTATCTCCCCACCAGGTAAAGGAAATAGTCACTTCTTCATCTGCTGCCATCACACTGGAAACACCAGCAAATAAACTAAGTAAAATCACGAATGTAACAACTGATAAAAAACGCTTTTTCATTATTTATACACTCCCCTTTTATTTTATTCGAGACCTTCAGTTTCTACAGTCTCATCAAGCTCTAGACCCGCTTCTATATAAAGTTGACGTCTAGAGATTTTATCACCTTTCATCTCCTGATAAGCGTATTTATAAACATCGTAAATTAACTTATTAGGTACTACAACTACACCGTCTCCATCAGCAACAATAAGATCATTTGGATATATAGCCACACCACCAATAGCAATAGGAATATCCTTTTCATAATAACGAATACGCGCCTGATCCATTGGTTGTGAAATAAATTTAGACCATACTGGCACTTTTTGCAAAATGCACTCATCAGTGTCGCGAATACCGCCGCCATTTGTTAAAAATCCAACAGCACCTTTATTCATATTATCTAATGTGTTATTTGAACCTAAAAGTCCAACATCAATACCACATACATCCAGACAGATAAAATCTCCTTCTTCAACATCTTTAGACCAGTTATCAGTACAAACATTTCCATAATACCAATTCGACCATTCTGTGTATTCATCCCCAGTAACTGTCGGAGCTGGCCCTTCATATGGTAAATATCTTGCTGTCCTGGCAAAGCCAATAGCTTTTGTGCGCCAGAGTGGCTTTATTTCATGATCAATCGTGCCGTAATGATGGTATCCACACCAGTCCAGACCATCTCTTACATCCGTCACCCTGAAGTCCTTATACATTTCTAATATTTTTTTCTTTTCTTTCATATCCATATTTTTAGAATCCTCCTCGATGTCCTGAAAGCTAAATATAATAACGCTTCTTTAAAACCTATCCCCCTCTCTTATAATAACTTTTAATCAATATCATAATTTTTTGGGTGTTATCGTATGTTGTCATATTGCAATTAAAATTATATTTATTATTGAATATATTATCAATATATAATATATCAAAATATCTTATATTTATTCGCTCTATTTAGTGCATATTGCACAAAAATATTTTTAGTCTAATACTGATTAAAGTTTCAGATTTACTAGCTTAATAATCTGTTCTGTTGTCACTTCAATCCATTTAGCGGTATTAGCAAATGCTTCTTCATATGTTATCGGCCTTTGCGTGATGCTAAATATTGTGTCAATACCAGCTTTAAGTACCTTGTATGAGTCAGTATTCATATAACCAGCAATAGCTATTACTGGAAGATCGTATTTCTTGGCCCTTCTAGCAACTCCTATAGGGGCTTTCCCCATTAAAGTTTGTTTGTCTATTTTTCCTTCCCCTGTAATAACTAAATCAACCTTCTGTAAATACTTGTCAATCTCAGTAATACTTAGAATTAATTCAATGCCTGACTGTATGCTTGCATTTAAAAATACTTTTAAGGCAACCCCTAATCCGCCAGCAGCACCACCGCCTTCCATTCTATCAACGTCCTGACCCAATTCAGTTTTCACCATATTAGCAAAATATCTGAAACAGGTATCCAGAAATTTTACATCATCAGCTGTCGCACCCTTCTGGGGACCATAGTAATAAGCTGCACCTTTTTCCCCATACAGGGGATTAGTCACATCACTGGCTGCAACGATCTCAACCTTTTTTAATCTTTTATCCAGGTTTCTTACATCAATTTTCTTAATACTTGCTAGCTGTTCTCCTCCAAACTCTATTTCCTCATCATTAATATCTCTAAAACTAACTCCAAGGGCCTGTGCCATACCTACTCCTACATCCATAGTTGCACTTCCACCCAGTCCAATTATTATTTTATCAACACCTTTATCCAGAGCAGCTTTTATAAGTTCTCCTGTTCCATAGGATGTAGCCTTTAATGGATCTGCTTTATCTGGTGGAACCAGTAATAATCCTGATGCTGCTGCCATTTCAATAATTGCAGTGTTTTCATTGCCCAATAACCCGAAATAGGCTTCAACAGGATTCCCTAGTGGACCTGTAACTTTTTTATGAATAATTTCCCCACCTGTAGCATCAACTAGAGTTTGAACAGTACCCTCACCACCATCTGTCATCGGCAGGGTATAAACTTCTGCTTCGCTGGAGGCATTTAAGATACCAATTTTAATACTATTAGCGACTTCATGTGCAGTTAAACTCCCCTTAAATGAATCTGGCGCAACTAAAACCCTCATCTTTTATAACCTCCATTCATTATTTGATACTACTACTATATTTTTTTAGTCAAATTTTGAGCCTTCACTTCTGTCTGTGGCAGGCGCAGGTGCTACCGGAGATGACAACTCGGTAATCTCTTGACGCCATTCAGCTGTCATTTCCAGATTCACTGCATCAAGAGATGGCTCCAGTTGCTCCATATTACGCGCACCAATTAAAGGGGCTGTAATATCAGGATGATTCATTACCCATGAAACTGCCAGAGTTACAGGATGAACACCCTTTTCTTTAGCATACGTAACAAAGTCTCTGGTAACTTCAAAATACTTCTTTTCACCATAACGCGCAGCATATCGCGAATCCTCTACAATGCGTCCACTGGTATCTTCACTTAGATATTTCCCGGTTAGGAGGCCGCCACCTAAAGGACTATATGAAACAACTCCTAATTTCTCCGATCTTGCCAGTGGTAGTATTTCCACTTCCACCTGTCTCTTAACCAGATTATACATAGGCTGAATACATTCAAACTTAGCCAGACCCTCTTTTGCAGAAATCCCAAGTGCCTTTGCAATCTGCCATGCAGCCCAGTTACTCACAGCAGTATAAACAATTTTACCCTGTCTCTGTAAGTCATCAAGTGCCCTTAATGTATCCTCAATACTTGTGTTTTTATCAAATTTATGAACAAAGTAGAAGTCGATACGATCTGTATCCAGTCTTCTTAAGCTGTCCTCTACTTCCATCATGATATGCCTTCTGGAAAGGCCTTTATCATTAACATTGTCACCAGTAGGATAATAAACCTTTGAGGTGATAACAAGGTCATCACGTTTACCCTTCATTAGTTTACCTAATATTTCTTCAGATTTTCCATCATTATAATTACAGGCTGAATCAAAAAAATTAATGCCTAAATCAAGGCATCGATGAAACATTTTTTTTGACTCACTTTCATCAGCTATTCCTCCAAATGACATAGTTCCCATACAGAGGCTTGACACTTTCACCCCTGTCTTGCCCAGATACCTATATTCCATATTATCCCTCCTAAAATAATCCGATAATTACTTCTCTAGTATAATATTATTATAGATATCATACTTAAACAATATATAATCTATTTGAAAATTAGGGGAATAAAGAACTTCCTTTTGTGCACTATGCATAAGACAATCTAAAGTTAACAAACAGAAAGTAAGCCATCCATTATACTTAAAATACTAAAGATACTAAAAAAAGGACATGTGTGCTACATATCCTCACAGATGAAACTTTAAGCGCGTGTTCGAAAAGTTAGCTTAGTAGATTATATTTCCCGGAACAAAAATAAGGCCATGTGTCCATTGACGGCCTAATCGAATATGGTCATACCTAAATCATCCTTGCGTTTATTATCAAGGATTTAGGTAAGCGAAGGGAAATAAAGAAAATTTTTATGTTATTAATCTACC
>JBKGXW010000064.1:0-13978 GCA_046546395.1 Halanaerobiales bacterium | reverse complement strand
GCCGATGTTTGATATGTACTCTCACATTTAATGTTTTATATATAGGGAGATTAAAATTTAATAAGGAGGTGTTGGTAAAAAAATCGATAAAATATATAATATAAATTGTCAAAACCATAAAAAAGGAGTGGAAAAAAGATTATGATGAAAATGTTTAGAAAATCATTAAGAAGTGAAGCAGGTTTTACATTGGTTGAATTGTTAGTTGTTATCGCTGTACTGGCTATTCTTGCTGCAGTTGCAGTACCAAGATTAACAGGTGTTAAGGATAAGGCTTATACAACAGAAGCAAACCATGCATTGGATGCTTTTAAAACAGGATTAGAAATGTTTAATGCAGAACATGGTGACTATCCAGAAGATGGAGAATGGGATGAACAAGTTGCAAGAGCCTATTTAACTAATGATCAATATAGGGAAGGGTCTGCTAGTGATAATGAAGGAGAATATATTGGTAGTGATGGCAGTTGGGGAGTGACATACGATAATGATAGCGATGGCGAAGATTTTAGTGTGACAATGACACAAAAAATAAGTGATACGATGACTATAACTGTACAATTAATGCATGATGATACTAGCGGCTACTGGACTTCACCATAATAGTAAAAAATAATATGATTATTAACATAAAAAACATAAAAAGATACAACTACCCGGTTTCGGCCGGGTAGTTGTATAAACATTTCATACAAGAGGAAAAAGTTGGTGCAAAAATGCTGGAATATATAATAATATTCATAACGGGACTTATATTTGGCAGTTTTCTGAATGTGATTATCTATAGATTACCAAGAGAGGAATCTATAGTTTTCCCTGCATCACACTGCCCTTCATGTCAGAATACACTACAAGCAATTGATCTCATACCGGTACTCAGTTTTGTTTTTTATAGAGGGAAATGTAGATATTGTAAGGAAAAAATAAGCTGGCAGTATCCATTTGTAGAATTACTAACAGGAATACTATTACTATTATTATATATGAAATATTATTTTACTACAGAATTTGTAATTTACGGACTACTTGTATTGGTTCTGATTGCTATTTCAGTTATAGATTTTAAATTGAGAATAATACCTAATAAGATAACATACCCGGGTGTAATTATTGCATTTATATTATCTGTTTTCTTTGAACATATTACGATATTATCTTCACTACTTGGTATTCTGATTCCTGCCGGGTTATTTCTGTTGATTGCTTTAATCTATCAAAAAGGCCTTGGAATGGGTGATGTGAAGTTAGTAGCTTTGATAGGGGCAGTTCTAGGTTGGCAATATACTTTGCTAGCTATTTTTATTGGTTCTTTTATAGGGGCTATTATTGGTATTACATTAATACTTACAAAAATAATGGACCGTAGAGTCCAGATACCATTTGGACCCTATATATCTTTTGGAACAATTATAGTCTTGTTATATGGGGAGAGACTGATTGAAATGTATTTGAATTTCGTTTATTGAGGTGTATATAATGAAAATTAGGAGTGAATCCGGGTTTACTCTACTGGAATTACTTCTTATCATGATTATGTTAGGCACATTGATTTCAGTTACAGTGCCTGGATTAGAAAAATTAAAAAAATCTATTGTTTTTAAAAATGAATTGAAAGTTATGGCATATACTTTAATAAATTGCCGCCAATTTGCAATAAATGATTCATGCCGGTATTACCTGAAGCTTATTGATAATAAAACATTGGGTATATATAAAACTGGTACAGCTGGATATTTACAGATTGTTAAATTTGATTACATAAATATAAGTTCCAATTTTTCCAATGATAAGACATCTTTTGGGCCAATGGGAACTGCCAATAATGGGACATTTTATATTAACTCTTCTGTTAATAATAGGAGAATTACAATAGCTGTTAGTGGAAAAGTAACTATCAGATAAAGAGTGGTGATTTATTTTGATAATGAAGAAACTAAAAAATCAGGATGGTGTTGGTTTAGTTGAGATCATTCTTGGTATAGTAGTTATCTCGACCGCCTTTCTTATGGCAATGAGATATTATACCCACAGTGTAAAATATGTAAATCTTACGGAAGGTAGAGCTCAGGCAGTCAAACTGGCAGCAGATATCACGGAAGATATAAAGGCAAGGGCTGTAATAGGAGATTGGGATGACATTGAAGATTATATAGATGATATTAATTTAAATACATTTATTGATACTTATGATTATGATGAAAAAACTACTTTTACTTTAAAGTTAAGTCTAGATAGTTTTGATTTTGATGGTGACGGTACAATAGATTCTGAAGATATTGAAACAGGCAGAAGATTAACAGTTACTATTAAGTGGAATGATGATAAAGAAAAGGTATCTCTTAAGACATTAATAACGGATAGGTGATCTTTATGGACATAAGAAAAGAGGATGGGATTACACTGATAGAGATTATTCTGGCTGTCACTATAGCTACTGTATTAGCTGGAATAATGTATTTCACATATTTGACCAGTGCTAGAACTACATCCATTAATGACCAGAAAATTAATTATCAACAAAACCACAGATTATTAGTAACTAGAATTTCACCTTATATTCGAGCTGCAGATGAAGTGGTAATCGATTCTACAGGGAGCAATGATATACTTCGTCTTTATTATACTTCTCCTAAATCTGATGATGGTGGTGCAAGTGAATATGATGCAATAGAATTTGGTCTAATGGCTACTGATAAAATGTACTACCAAAAAAGGAATATTACCGGCGGTGCTTCAGTATGGGGTTCCAGACAGAGTTTTATTGATGATGTAAGCACTGTAGAATTTCTTTATCATGTTACCCGAAATATCATTACTATGGAGATTAAACTTACGGGTCCAGATGACACATATGAATTTACTGATCATTTCTATCCGAGAATAGAGGACCTGGAGGTAACTACAACTCCATAAAGGAGGACTTGATTTGTATGAAAAAAAATGAAGAAGGTTATGTTTTAATTTTATCAATGGTTTTAATGATAATACTGGTCATAATGACTGCCGCAATGGCAAGAAATATAAATAATGAAGTTCATATTGCCAGGCACGAAGAGAACATGATAGAAACTCAATATATTGCTGATGCAGCTGTTGAATATGCTGCTGCTAATATTGGCAACGAAGATGCATGGGTTTCTGGTGGTTCTTATGATATTATGAATGGAGATTTGACAGATAATTTTGCTGCTACTTTTTTTGAATCAGGTGACCGATTGGAAACAGTAGAAAAAAGAGATGACGGTTATATTCATGAAATTAAAGTAACGGTTAAGCATAAAAATATAACAAAAACAATAGAGGCAGTATTTAAGGATTCTAATATTATTGATCACGGTATTTTTGATAATCAATTAGCTGCCAGGGGTAAAGTTAATGTACATAATGCCAGTAATGAAGTAGATGATAGTGCTCCTGTTAGAGCTGAGACAATAAATGATCATGCTTCTAATGTTATAGATGATGCTAATGAAGAAGAAGGTACTTTTACAGAAGATGGAGAAGAAAATGATGAAGCAAAAGCTATTAATGCTATTGCTACCTTATATGATACTCTTATGGCTGACGATGATACTTATACACCAGATAAATGTCTAGACGGGGAAGGTGATAAAGTAGAGAAAATCGAAAGTAATATAACTTCAAATGACCCTATTACACTTTCGAACGAAGTTCTAGATCTAAGCAATATAAATTATCAGGCAGACATTAATATAAAAGGAAATGGAATAATTTTAATGAATAACAATAACCAAAATTCTGGAACAGTTAATATTAATTTTGACCCTAGTGATCCCACAGCTGATCCTACTACTGGATTTACTGATGGTTATGTTATTTTGATCTCTAGATCTGGATTTCCCTCACTCGATATGAACATAAAGGGAATGATATATTCAGGTGCAGACTTTAATAACAATAGCAACTTAAATATTCAAGGAAGCATTATATCAAAAGATAGTATAAATACTGGTTCAAAATTTGCATTGGATTTTGATAAAGGTTTTGTAGATGTATTAAATACTACTTTACTAGATAATGGTGTCGAAATTCCTGAAGAGTTGGTAGAGAATTATTCAGATGACAAAGTATCATATAATCTTATTAACTGGGAAGAATCATATTCTACAAATTAATATAAATATAACAAAAATATGGGGGTGAAAATGTTGTTTTTAAAGAAAAGATTCACAGTAATTGATATTGGGACAGACAGTATAAAAGCAGCAACATTCACGAATAAGAGGAAGGATTTATATCTTGAGGGGATATCTCACAAAAGTCTCCCCTTTGAGTCCATTAAAGATGGACGGATAGTGGACGAAGCAGTAGTCAGTAATAGACTGGAAGAAGTAGTTAGGGAACTCAATTGCAGGAATGATAGGATCATAACAACTATTCCAAACAACAATCTGATTATAAGGAATATGGAATTGCCAGCTATGAAAGATGAAGCTAAATTTGCAGAAGCAGTAAAATGGGAATCAGAAGATCACCTTCCATTTCCTGTGGATAGTGCTGTTGAGGATTATAAAGTGCTCTCCCGGGAAGGTGAAAAAGTTCAGGTATTACTAGTTGCGTCAAAAAAGGATATCATTGATAATGTTTTAAGTATTTTTGAAAGACTTTCACTGACACCATCTGTTATTAATATTCAACCTATGGCTTTAATTTCACTGGTGGACTATCAGAATAGTATTGATAATGTTGTTGCTATTGTTGATGTAGGTACTGCTGGTACACGGGTAGTAATCGGTGATAATAAAAATATCTATCTATCCCGTAATATTGATATAGGGGGTAATGAATTTACCAAAATAATAATGGATGAAAACAAGATGAATTACAGTGAGGCAGAAAACCTAAAGAAGAAGAAAGGGATTCAGGAAGAGGAAACTGATAATGAAATGGAGATAGCTATTACACAGATTGCTACTACTGGTATGGGAGAAAGCCAGTATTTATTATCCCTTGCCAAAAATCTTGCGGAACAGGTCGGTCGCAGTCTTGACTACTATAGTATGAAATATAGAAAGAAAGTAGATAAAATTTACATTACTGGTGGGGGATCAAAATTAAAGAGGTTGAATTATATCCTTGAAAGTAAAATAGAGAGAGAATTGCACACCCTTGATCCCTATATAAATATTAAATACAGAAAGGGAAATACATTGAAATCAGAAGAATTTGCTGTTACAGTAGGTCTTGCTGTAGGAGAGGTGTTAGAAGATGAAAGTTAATCTACTTAAAGAGAGGAATAAGGCTTATTCGGTAAACTGGATGGAGATAAGTGTTGTTTTACTAGTTGTTCTATTAATTGCTGGTGTAGGTATTCATTATTTTACACTTTATAATCAGAAGTCTCTATTAGATACAGAAGTTGAAAATTTGAACACCCGGGCATTATCTTTAAAAATAAAGGTTGCAGAGTATAATAGGTTAAAAGCTAAGGTAGAAGAATTAACCCGGATTAAAGAAAAGATGGATACCTTAAAATATGACTGGGATAGAGCTATCATAGAGCAGGGATATGTTGTTCCTGGTCAGGTAATGCTTAAAGACCTGACTTTAGATGGTAGTAATTTAACTTTACAGGGAAGAGCTGCTAATAATCAGAGAATTTTAGACTTAATAGAATATATGAAATTATCATCTGTCTATGAAGATGTAAGTTTACAGGATTTACAGACTGAAGATAGTGATATTGTTTTTACCATTGATGCATTAATAGCTGAAGAAGGTGATCAGGATGCTGAGTAATTTAAGCCGAAGGGAAAGAATGATGTTGATTGTTCTGGTAATTTTTGGACTACTTGCTGGTTATTATTACTTTTTATATACTCCTATTCTGGAGGATATAGATCAACTTGAAGCTCGAAAAGCTACTCTGGATAAAGAAATTAATGACAATCTTGCTTTATTGAGAAAAAAACCCGAACTTGAAGCTCGCTATGCAGAACTTGAATATTTAGAAAATGATGAATTATGGGATCGAATCTCATCTATAGACGAGATGTTGCAAATACTAAATGATGAATCAGAAAAATCAGGTATTAAAATTTTATCATTTGTTCCTACTCGAAATGAAAGCACTACAGAAATAGAAATGAAGGCAGAAGGGTATTATTCTGATCTGGTTTTATTCCTGGAAGGCATAAATTCCCTGGATGGACAGATTGAATTTGAGAGTATTAATGTATATAAGAAAAGTGAAGAAAATAACCTTTTGGGAATAAATGGAAAGTATATATTTGACCATGAGTTATTCATTGGTGGTGAGCAGACATGAAAAAATCACACATTATTATAATTGTTATTGTGGGACTTATTTTAATTGGAGGGGCTTTATATTACTTTTTGTTTTATCTTCCCGGTACAGATACTTCTACTGTGGAGGTGGCGACAACCACCCCAAATACAAGCCAACAGGAAGAAGTAATAGATCAAGAAGCTACAGACCAGGAAGAAAATGAAGATAATGAGCAGAATTCTGAGATGCAGAGTGCAGAAAGTAATAATGCTGAAGAAAATGATGAAAAAAGTGATGGAGAAAGTGATGAGAATACTGAGGAAGAAGCCAATATAGAGAATGAAGATGTTTCAGAAGATTCTAATCAAGAGGTATCAAGACTGGAAAGTAATGAAAATAATGTGGAAGGACAGCATTATGCTTATAAAGATACCTTCAGAAATCCTTTTATGGATTATCGCAGCACTGGTGATGAGTTGACAATAGAGGAAATCAAAGAGATGGTACCTTTTGAATTAAAAGGTATCATAGGTAACAATCAGGAAAGACTGGCTGTTATCCATTATCAGGGTCAAACCCGTGTTATAAAAGGTAGGACTAATATTGAAGACTTTACAATACTGGATATACTGGCTGAGGATTTAGTAATGTTATATAAAGGTATACAATTCAAAATAGAGATAAGGAGTGGTATAAGTGAGATGTTATAAAAACCTAGCAGTTATTGTATTATTAATGATAACTTTACTACTTAGCCACAGTGTAATACTGGCTAATGAAACACTAATTAACATGAATTTCAGAGAAGCAGATATTCGAGATGTATTGAGAACTATTGCTGAATTAGCAGATGTGAATCTGGTAACTGACGGTTCTGTAGGCGGGTCGATTACAATTCATTTGAAAAATCTTTCTTTTAACGATTCCCTGAAACTTATAACAGAGGCAAACAGTCTTTCGTATAAATGGTATGAGAATACAGTTGTGGTGGCTACACCTTCACGTATAGAAGAAATCTATGCTGATATTGAGGTAACGACTGTTGGGATAGAACACGCTGATTCTACAGAAGTAGAGTCAATATTGGGTAGTGTTTATCCAGAAGTAGGAATTACAATTGATCATAGAAACGATAGGCTTATTTTTAAGGGTAATGGAGAGGATATTGCAGCTGCAAGAGATTTATTAGCAAAATTGGATACTGAGAAAGAAGAGATAACAGAAATAATTCCTATACCACCAGAAAAGGCCGAATTCCTGCAGAATTATATAGAAAAAGTATATCCAGATCTGGTAATTGAAAGCGATGATACAGGTAATTTCGTAATTTATGGCACTCCTTATGATATAAGTAGTGCAAAACTATTACTAGAAAAACTTGTTAACCAGTTTAATACAGATGGTTTAAATGATGTTGAAGATATGGACTCTGTAAATATTATTGAGACCTTAAAAATTAAGCATGTTCCAGTAGATTATATTCAGGGTCAGATTAGTCAGATGTATCCAGAAATAAATATAATATCTGACAATAGAAATAATCAGATAGTGTTTAACGGTACAAGCGTCCAGTATAACCAGATTAAACAATTAGTTAATAAAATAGATATACAAAGTGCAGATGAAGAAGAAGGTGTATCGCTTGAAGAAAAAGTACTTACATTTGAAGATGTTGATATAGAAGATGTACAATCTGCCCTTAGTGAAACATCACCTTCATTAGAGGCTACTGCCTATCCAGCTACCAATCAGATAGTACTCAGGGGAACTGCAGAAGATATCTCTCTGGCAGTTGCCATGGCAGAGTCACTCAATCAGCAGATGCAGAAGGTTACAGCGATTATACCAGTAGATTATGCGTCACTTGATGATATATCGGAGATTATACCAGAACTTTACCCTGAGGTTGGATTTAAATTCCACCAACAGAAAAGGGAATTAATTGTCACTGGACAGAAAGCAAATGTCGATAATGTAAGAGACTTTATGGGGCAAATTGATTCTCCGAGGAAGCAGGTAATGATTGAGGTACGGGTAGAAGAAATTATTGATATTGACTCCAGTACACTTGGTGTTAATACGGAAGATGTTTCTCAGATACAGATACTTGATAGAAATGATGATGGTTTAATAGATGGTTTAGATGTCAGTTTTCCTCAATTTTTCGATATGTTGAATAGTAATGGGTCAACTAAAAACCTGGCTAATCCCAGGTTAATGACATTGAGTGGTGAGTCAGGAAGGATATTGCTTGGTGAACGTGTACCTGTTATAGTTGAGTCAGTCGAAGATGATAATGTAAAAAATACTGTTGAATATATTGAGATTGGTATCTCAATGGAATTCACACCATGGGTTACTACAGATAATAAAATCAACTTAACGATTAGCCCGAAAGTTAGTAATAGAGGTAGTTCTTTACAGGGTTCCTTGCCAGCTATAAATACAAGAGAGGCTGATACAGAAATAAGACTTGATGATGGAGAAACTTTTGCGATTGCAGGATTAATTCGGGAAGATTTAGAGGAACAGATATCTAAAGTACCCCTTCTTGGAGATATCCCGATAATTGGAGAATTATTTAAAAGAACAACAATGGATAACCAGAGAACTGAAGTAATAATCTTTATTACACCTCATGTTATGGATAAAGATTTGGGGGAACTTAGTGACCATGTTCAGGAAGGATTATCTAATGATATTATAATTAGTGAACCTAATCAAAGCAGTGCTACTGTAGAATCTGAAGAAGATAATCAGGATACAATGAATCGTCAGGAAGAGACAGATGAAGATACTATTGACGAGAGTGAAACTTCTTCTGAGACAGGTACTAATAATAACAGCTCTACAGAGCAAGCAGATAATAGTCAAAACAATAATGATCAAAACAATAACGATCAAGACAATAATGATCAAGACAATAATGGTGATTCCTCAAGTATAGACGAAGATACCAATGCATCAACTTCTGAAGCAGATGATACTTCCAGTAATGTAGATGAAGATGACAGTACTAATGACGAGGAAGATAATGCCGAAGATAGCAGTAATATCGTGGAGGACGAGAATACAGAAGAGAATAATGGCGGTTTTCAGAAATTAACTCAAGAAGAATTAAATGAGATTCTGGGATTTGGTAATGACGATGAGAGTAATCAAAATTCTGGTATCGATGATCAGGAAAGTAAAACATCTGAAGGAAATGAAAGTAATGCCAATGAAACTGCTTCAGATGCTGACTTGCAAAATGAAGAACAGGACACAGAAAAGAATGACGATGAAGAAATCCAGGAAAACAATCAAAATCAACAAAGTTCTGACGAAGTAAATGCTGGGAGCAATACTGAACAGGACAATGACAGCTCAGCTGTTGAAGAGGCTGATGATAATGAGAGTTCAGTTGATAATACTACAACTGCCACTGAAGAAAAAGAAGAACCCAGGTTGGATGGATACCATATGTATCAATATAAGCTTCTCTCAGAGGTTACAGTTGAAGAACTGGCCGAAAAATTCTCGGTGGATGAAGAGCTCATAGTTGAAGCAAATAGACATATAAATACAGCAGTAGGTGCATATATGAATATACCTGTACCTCACTCAAGAATTTATATTTTCAAGAAAGATGATACATTATGGAAAATTCATTCACTCTTTGACGTCAGTGTAGAAGAGATAAAAGAATTAAATGATATTGAAAACGAGAATGCAATATCAGTTGGGACTGAAATAGTTATCCCAGAAAAGTAAGAAATTTTCAATACTAATACAGGGGGTTTTAGAAAGATGAAAAAACTAATTTTATTAACAATCTTATCATTGCTATTGTTTACATCTATAGCTACAGCAGAAAATGTAACTCCTGGTGTAAATATGATGGCAGAAAAAAGCGGCTTAAATGATATTATGCTTATTGGTGGGACACTTGAGATGGAATTAGAAAATGATATTATTATTGATGGTTATCTGGGAACAGGTATAGAGGATGGAGATCAGTATATTGCTGAAATAAGTCTTATTAAAAAATTCCTCGCTGATAAGAATTATTATTTTGGTCTTGCTTATAAACATGCATATGATGATAATACAGATGGTGGAGCGGAAATCACAAGGAATATTATGTACGCAAAGTTTGTAGGTAAAAATAGTGTTAATGGTTATAATTTAACAACAGATATTTCTTTATCTCCGTATGCTGTGTATTCTATAGGTGATGGTGATTCAGAAAGTATGGATAGTTATTACATTTCACTGGAAATTGAAAGAAGAATAAGTGATGCTTTAAGCTTTGCTTTCACTGCTAAACGGGGTAATGATGAATATACAACTGATCTGGATTCATATGGCATTGATATCAGTCACAGTGTAACATCATATACTTTTGGTTTGAAATTCGACATGTAAACAAATATATAATTGAGACAAAGCCTTCTGATTTTTCAGAAGGCTTTTTTCAATTTTTGCTAAAAAGAGAAGGATATATAATTATAATGTAGAATTATATTAATTGAGCAGAAAAAATAAACGTCCGAACATTTTGCACCACGGGCACTCCGTATTTAAAAAATCCGTACAGGAACCGTTTAAGGTTGCTATTACTTCATCCGTGGAAAAGTCTAAACCCCAGTTACTTTCTCACATAAGAAGCAATAAAAAAACTCGCTATTGCTCAAATAGTTTTTTGTTAACCAGCTTCTTATTACCTGATCTATGGTATCAAGTAAATCAACCTTAAAGGTTTTTAAGATGGAAGATTTCTTACATTCTGTCGTAATGGAGACTTTTCAAACTCCTTCAGAAAAAAAGCAAAATGTCTGAGCATATGACAACGGTTATTGAGATGATCCTAAAGTCTTAATTTACGGTAATTCTTATTGAATAAAAAGTAAAATATGAGGTGAGAAAAAATATGTTAAATTTTAAAACAGCTGGTGAATCTCATGGAAAGGGATTAATAGCCATTGTGGAAGGTCTTCCAGCAGGTATAGAGGTTAGTATAGACTACATAAACAATAAGCTGGCCAGACGGCAGGGCGGATATGGCCGTGGGGGGAGAATGAAGATTGAAACTGATGTTGTAGATATCTATAGCGGTATCCGTGCAGGTAAAACAATGGGCAGCCCTGTTGGTATTTTAATACATAATAAAGACTGGGAAAATTGGCAGGGAGTTATGGCTGCTGAAAAAAAGAAAAATAGGTCAGTAACATCAGATAATGATGAGATTACAATCAAAAAAGATGGCAAACTAAAAAAAATCAAGAAAGTAGTTACCAGGCCTCGTCCTGGACATGCTGATCTGGCAGGGATTCAGAAATATAATACCGATGATATCAGAAATATACTGGAACGCGCCAGTGCAAGGGAGACTGCAGCCAGAACAGCTGTTGGAGGATTGACAGATAATTTCCTTCGCTACTTTGATATAGATATTATCAGTCATGTTATTCAACTTGGTGAAATTTCTGTTCCACCGATAGATGTTAACTTTATGGAATTAAGGGATAAAGTTATTGATTCTCCCTTACATTGTTTTAATAAGGAAAAAGAAGAAGAGATGATGGATTATGTTGATAGAATTAAGGAAAAAGGAGACAGTCTGGGGGGGATAATTGAAATCCAAACAACTCCTTTACCGGTTGGTTTAGGAAGTCATACTCAATGGGATAGAAAGCTTGATGGATTATTATCCCGTGCTCTAATGAGTATCCCGGCTGTTAAGGGAGTTGAAATTGGACCTGCTTTCAGCAATTCTACCCTACCAGGCTCTCAGGTGCATGACGAAATATATTACGAAGATAACATGGGATATTACCGTAAAACAAATAGAGCTGGCGGTATAGAAGGTGGAGTATCAAATGGTCAACCTCTGGTGATAAGAATTGCCATGAAGCCAATCCCGACATTATATAAACCCTTGCAATCTGTAGATATTCATTCCAAGGAATCTTTTGCAGCCAGTGTAGAACGTTCAGATGTTACCGCTGTTCCTGCCTGTGGAGTAGTTGGTGAATCTATGATAAGTTTTGTCCTGGCACAGGCTATATTGAATAAGTTTGGCGGGGATAGTATTGAAGAGACTTTAAGTAATTTTGAATCATATATTAGTAGTTTGAGGTAGAAGTGTTGAATTATGAAGTTAAGCTTTTTAGTGACAGAGAGTGTGTTTTTTTTGTGTATCATAATGCCATATTGTAATATTATAGATAAGGGAGTAGATATTGATGGTACTTATTAATAAGAATGAACCATTGTGGCGTAATATAGTGCTGTTTTTTTTAATATTTATGATCGGGGTTGTACCACTAATTTTCTTAAACTTTAATCATGATGCTTCAAATTGGGAACGTACAGGTATGCATGAGTATGTTGTAATGGATGAAGATAATATCTATAAGCCCAAGCTGGATGCCCTATTATTTGCTGAAATAATTTTACTACTATATTCACTATATCTGATACGTAGCCGTAAGATAAAAATAAATTATCATCATATATATATACCACTACTGATTTTTTTATTTTTATTGATTTTATCCACAGTATTTTCCAAACATAGATGGATAGCTTTTTATGGATATCCCTATCGATGGGAGGGTTTGCTTGCATATCTGGCGTATATCCTTTTATTTGTTTATATTATTATATTTATAAGCAAAAGAGATAAGCTGATTTTTCTGGTTAAAACTCTGCTTGTTTCTGGTTCGTTGATCACTATATATGGATATCTTCAATTATTTAGACTGGATTTTATAGATGCAGGACATTATCGTGAACGTTTTTACCCAAGAATGTTTTCTACACTGGGAAATCCCAACTTCGCCGGTACTTATATTTCCATGTTACTGCCTCTTGCTTTTGTACTCTTTTTATATGCAAAGAACAGAAGGCAATATATAATCACTGGGGTTATGACAGCGGGGTTTTATGGTTTTTTGATAGGTACCTCTACTCGCGGCTGTTGGCTGACCTTTGCTGTAATATTCTTGATGATAGTTTGGCTTTTGCGGGAAAAAATCAGGAAAAATTATAAACCGTTTTTGATTCTAGTTTTAGCCTTTATATTAATAACGGCTGTAATGGATTATTACCAGGGTGGATATATAACAAGAAGACTTTTATCTATTATTTTAGACATGGAGAGATTGACAGACAGAACTCAGATAAGTAATGTGGGTTCACATCGCATGTTTATCTATCAGCATAGTATTGCGTTATTGTGGGAAAACCCGCTATTAGGCAGTGGACTTGATACATTTCGTTTTGTTTTTCCTCAGGCTAAGTTTATGGAACATATAAATAAAAACATTGTTGCTGACAAGGCGCATTGTGAATATTTACAGCTGGCTATAACTGCGGGAATACCTGCACTACTGGCATATTTATGGCTCGTTGGTTCTATATTAAAGAGGGGATACAGAAACCTGAAGAAAAACGATAAATATCAACAGGGGCTTTTTATGGCCATGCTTGCTTATCTGATACAGGCAACTTTCAATATAAGTGTTGTATCTGTAGCACCGGTATTCTGGGCGGTTATGGGTATGAATGTGGTTATCAACTGTATTTTAAGAAAAGGTAAGATAACATACAATAATTAAGTGGCTAGAGGCTTATATAGTTTTGCATAATATAACTATTATATCTGTGTTAATATATTTTTAAAACACACAAGTGTTACAAATTCCAGGAGGAAACCATTATGATTATATCTCTAATTGGTTT
>JBKGXW010000063.1:0-13993 GCA_046546395.1 Halanaerobiales bacterium | reverse complement strand
AATCCTCCATGTTGTGAATCTTCTCTGCTTCTACAATAACCATGAGCTCTTACACTGGAATTATTTGCTGTTATCTCTGTAACTAAGTAACTACAAAAATATAGTTTTCAACATTATAATTTATCCGAGAGCTAACTGCCAGCTAAAACTCCCCTTCTTTAAGTGATAAGCGGCACTATCCTCCTGAATTCGTTTCAGGGCCTTTAAGTCATCCTTTAGGAAAGCTAAGAACGCACTTTATAGCTAAAGTTAACCCCCTGCACTGGTGTACTTTTTCAACATCATGTACCAGAATAATCTGCTAAGTATGAAGAATACCAGACAGGCAATAATCGAGTATATAACATTTATACCTATTCTATTTAATAGAGCTGCAGCGGGATAAAAAGCTATCATTGAAATAGGAATAATGTATGAAATCAGGTCCTGAAATGCCTTTGAATAGATAGTATTGGGGTATAAACCGAAAGTAGAGATAGAACTGAATATTTCATACACTCTGCTGTTACCTACCCACTTGAACAGACTCCCGGACATAATTAAGGTAAATGACAATAATACAAGAATTGAAAATCCAAATAATATTGCAAAATTCAACCAGGAAATCCAGGATATATCTATCTGAATATTCATCAATGCATATATCAATAGAGCGGTACCCCCAAAAAGGCTACCAATATACTCTATGTTGAAACTGCTGACAACAGAAAAAAATAGTATTGAACATGGTTTAATCAGCATCAGATCAAAAGTACCTTCTCTTACCTTATCCAGTATATTGTAGACCATTCCATAGAAGAAAGGAAAAGATACCCCTTTCGCAATCATAAATACCCCCTGTATCAAAAGGGCTTCATAGAGTGTCCAACCCGGAAATGAGGCACCAGCCCTATAGATCAAGAGAGTAATCATTGGGAATAAAAGATCGCCAATTAACATTACAATTAACCTGATAATAAAATCCCCACGGTAAGCCATACGAGAAGCAAGGGCAACCTTAATGCCAGTGAAAAAAATCCTTAAAGAATGTATCATGCGCCCACCCCCGTAAATTTCCTGATTCCCTTTCTCCACATTATCTCAGATATCAGAAGCATAATAACAACATATACTGCCTGCAAACCAACAATCTGCGGTATATCCAGATTAATACCACTCAAATGATAATCCCCGATAAAAACCCGGACTGGTACATATGATATGTACTGAAAAGGGAGGAAAAATAATACCTTCTGCAGTATTTCCGGAAAAAAAGTTAATGGAATAAATACACCAGCAAATACATCCCTGCACATCAGAAATATACTCCTGATTCCATCTGTTCTGGTCAACCAGAAACCCGTAATTCCAATACAGTAATTTACCAGAAACATCATCATAAAACCGAGTAGGATTGATAGAATCGACCAGAAAAGGCTGGCAGGAATAAGTTTTATGTCAAATACCAGGAGAAACACTAGATAAACAGGTATTAATTCCAACCAGAAACCCAACAGTCGGTGCCCAACCTTCTGACTGAAGGCAAACAACCTGTGAGAAACAGGTCGCAATATAAATGTTATAAACCTACCTGTCCTAATCAACATCTGCAGATTCCATCCTGCGAAATCCATTATGCAGTAATTAATCAGAGTTGTAATACCATAATATGTCAGCATTTCACTAAGGTTAAATCCATTAATTACATCCTGGCCAGTATAAACTGAACTCCAGATATAATACTGTACTAAAAAATATACCGGTCCGACAAACAAGGAAACAAGCATATGACTCCTGTAAGCAGCCCATTCTTTATATGTAGCAAAGGCAACTCCTCTGATAGTTTTTAACATGTTTAACTCCTTTTATTTGGGAGATAACTACAATGAATAATAAATAAAAATCGGCTTCGCTTAGGATCAAGTTAGCCAGATTTTCACTCCAGTCCTGACCAGACAATATTGAGAGAATTGAATATCGCCCTTGCTTCCCAGTCAACACCTTTGTATAAAGGTCCAAACATTGCAAAGACAAATTTTTCTTTTGGATCTATGTAAAGTGCACTGAGACCTGCCCCTTCATGAGAAACTGTACCCGGGGTAAGGAGGAAGTTATTCTCTTGCACCTTTATACCCAGGCCATATGCTTTTTCATAACCCTCATTCTCCCAGCAGTTATCTATTACACCCTTTAGTTGGTTTCTGGTCATTCGTTCTACTGTTTTCCTTGATAAAATACGATTACCATTATATTGACCCTTATTTATTATCATATTTGCAAACTTCTGCAAGTCATCCAATGTAGAAGCAAGTCCTCCACCTGCCTTTGGAGGAGCCCAATCAGGTCTATTCCGGTACTCATCCATCCATTTCTTCATCTTTTCCTCAGTTACCCCATCAGATAAACATGCCCTGGATAATTTATCTTCTGGTATTTCAAAAAAAGTATCATTCATACCAAGTGGTTTAAGTATATTCTCTACTACATATTCATCATATCGTGTACCACTTACCCGGGAAACAATTTCACCCAGGAGGGTAAATCCTGCAGAAGAATACCTCCATTCTTTTCCTGGTTCAACCCTGGTATGACCACTTAATAATCCTTCAATCCAATTCTTCTTATTATACCAGTTTCGTCTGGCTGGATATGGTTCAAAATAGGCACCAGGATCCGGGCATAAATCAGAAGTATGTGTTAATAAATGAAAAATGGTAATAGAATTAAATAAAGGGTGGTTAAACTCATCCATTAATTCCATCAAAGGTTGATCAATTCTAATATGACCATTCTCTACAAGCTGCAGTATTGCTGTTGCTGTAAATAGTTTGGTAATAGAAGCTAAATTCCAGATAGAATCAGGTACAAATTCACTTTTTTCATCATTCCAGCGTAGTTTACCCATTGACTTATGTACAAATACTTTATTATCCCTTGATAATAGATATCCAGCACCCTGTAAACGTTTTTCGTCAATCAACTTCATCAGATGATTATCAAAAACTTGAATTTTTTCTGGAATAAATCCAACATCATCAGGACCATATTGTGTCTTTTGTTCATAAATTTTCAAATTACCCATTTTACCCCTCCACCTATAAATAGTTTTATGATATTTACTTGCCCTTCCTACTTTACTACAAATCAAATTATTAATTTCCACTCTAAACCAGATAATAATCTTTCTACATATGTTACATCATATTACTAACAAATTCAAGTATAATTTTCTGATGATTTTAAGTATAATTGAAAAACCAGGAAATTAAATTCCCTGGTCCACTTTATATCATTATATTGTATCGCCTCACCATATATCTTAACTTTTCAAGTATTAAATTTTTCTTTTTCATCCAATAACCTCTAAAAATATTATATCATTACATATATTTACAAATATTTTGTACGTTTTGCAATGATTTAAAGTACGTTTTATTAATTTATTTTTCACATTTAAAAATATTTATCTAAAAAATCTCACATCCTGAAATAAAGTGTTTTATTTTCATGAGATACTGTAAATTTCTTATAAAATTGTGGAATATCTTTTTAATAACGTTTGTTTTTTTAATGGAATTGTATTAAAATATAATAGATAAAAATAAAATTATCATAAAGAGGTTGATTGATAATGAATACATATCTAAATTTGACTAAAGAGGAATTGTTAAAGCTTAAAAATAAAGTAGATAAAAAGTATGAGAAATATAAAACCCAGAATCTTAAGTTAAATATGTCCAGAGGCAAACCCTGTAGCGAGCAGTTGGATCTATCTGAGGCTCTTTATAAAAATACTAAAACATTTATATCTGAAAGTGGTATTGATTGTAGAAATTATGGTTTCTTAAGAGGATTACCTGAAGTCAGAGAACTCTTTGCGGAATTGATAGGAATTAATATAGAAGAAATAATTATTGGTAATAACTCCAGTTTAAATATGATGCATGATACAATTTCCCGGATATTTAGCCACGGCACTTCAGAATCAGATACTCCCTGGGGAAAAGAAAAGATTGTTAAATTTCTATGTCCCAGTCCTGGATATGATAGACACTTTAAAATTTGCGAGCACTTTAATATAGAGATGATTGCAATCCCCTTAAATGAAAATGGACCAGATATGGACATTATAGAGGACCTGGTAAAAAAAGATGACAGTATTAAAGGAATATGGTGTGTTCCAAAATACAGCAATCCAACAGGTATTATATACTCTGATGAAATAGTTACTCGCCTTTCTTCAATGAAAACTGCAGCTAATGATTTCCGTATCTTCTGGGATAATGCCTATATTGTTCATCATCTGACAAATCGCAAACTTGAACTGAAGAATATACTTAGAAGCTGTGAGGCTCAAGGATATCCTGACCGTGTTTATATGTTCGGTTCCACTTCGAAAATCACCTATGCTGGCTCGGGTATATCTTTTTTTGCTTCAAGTACTAAAAATATAGATTATATGACTGATTTAATGTCAAAACAGACGATTGGTTCAAATAAAATCAACCAGTTACTACACTATAGATTTCTCGGTTCTGTTGAGGAAATATTAAATCATATGGAAAAACATGCGGATATTTTAAGACCAAAATTTGAGTTGGTTCTAGATGTTCTCAATAAGGAGTTGGCTGCTAAGGGCATAGCAAATTGGAGTAAACCAGAAGGTGGATATTTTATCAGTCTGAATGTCATGAAGGGTTGTGCCCGGGAAGTTGTACAACTTGCTAAAGATGTTGGTGTTACTCTTACAGATGCAGGTGCTACCTATCCATATGGAAATGATCCTGAAGATAGTAATATCAGAATAGCTCCCTCCTATCCCCCTTTAGTCGACCTTGAAAAGGCAATAAAAGTAGTCTGTACCTGTATTAAAAAAGCAGCTATAGAAAAAGTGTTAAAGAAGATGCAATAAATATAAGTATTATTACACCTGTTATTCATATTGATGATCTGACGATATATTTTGTTTATGGAAAACCAAGATTATAAAAAGACAAATTACATATAAACAAACTTATATAGAAAGCCAGGCCCTCATGCTGCATCGAGGACCCTTATTAATTAATGAGTATCAGCATTTTTTAAAACTGTATCACTAATTTTATTGAACTTCTTAAAAAAAGCCATTCTTGATAGCTTTCTGGAAACCCTATTAAGAATGACTAATAACTTCTCGTCAAAAGTCAGAATCTCATCTTTCCCCTGGGAAATAGTTTTTTCCTTATAAAAGTAATCTAATTTATTCATAATAATTACTCCTCCCTATTTATTAATAGCACTGATGACTAGTTTCACCTGGCTTTTGAGAATATTATTCAATTGCTTCTCTGACATTTCATTATCATTTACATAGCGTATTAGGTTATATCCCAGTATTGAATAAAAAGTTGAAGCTGTAACATCTATATTTAGATCTTGCGTAAATACCCTTTACTTCTAAAAGCCAATTAATAAATCTTTTATCTTATTTAAAAAATCCTCATCAAGTATATCAATGTTCTCTGCCAATTTATGTTCCCGTAGTAGTATCTCACCAAACAACTCCCGCCATATTCTCTTGCCATAAACAGAAAAACACTCCATATAAATATCTATAAACCTATACATAGCCTCTGCCAATGTTTCACAATTGTTGATGACTTCATCAAATTGACCTACATATTTCTCTGACGATATCTCAATAATAGAAAAGAAAATATCATGTTTGCAAGAGTAATAATTGTAAAGAGTCCCCACGCCCAATTCAGCGTCTTCAGCAATTAATGAACCATAAATTTAAATATTTACATAACAAAAAAGCCAAATACTCCCTTTCTATATAAACAAAAGTTCGCAATTGGCTTCTTTCTATCTCTTATTTTTCAGTCTCTTAAAAAATAACTATTTCCTTCCTTTAAGTAGTTTTATTAAGAGAACGTATCATTACGATTTAAAATACTCAACTCCGGCTTCAAATAGCTTCTGATCTTTATCTCCCGGGATATTCCTGGCAACATTACTCCCTGTTCTCTCAGAATGGCCCATCTTCCCGAAGATTCTTCCATCAGGACTTGTTATCCCTTCGATTGCCATTACTGAACCATTAGGATTATATCTTATATCATAGGTCGCTTTACCATCAAAATTAACATATTGAGTAGCAATCTGACCATTTTTAATCAGCTTATCTAATACTTCATCACTGGCTATAAATCTTCCCTCTCCATGTGAGACTGGTATCATGTGTTCCGCCCCTGCATCTACTTTAGATAGCCATGGCGATAGTGTTGAAACCACCCTGGTTCTGACCATACAGGACACATGTCGTCCAATAGTATTAAATGTCAGGGTAGGTGAGTCCTGATCTATCTCCTGTATCTCTCCATATGGAAGTAAACCGAGTTTTACCAGTGCCTGAAACCCATTACAGATGCCGAGCATCAGTCCGTCTCTATCGTTAAGTAGTCTCATAACGGCTTCTTTGACAGCAGGATTTCGAAAGACAGTTGCTATAAATTTACCAGAACCTTCTGGTTCGTCTCCAGCGCTGAAACCACCTGGAAGCATGATTATCTGTGAGTTATCTATTTTCTTAACCATTTTTTCTACAGACTCTTCTACCATTTCCGGCTCCAGATTCTTGAAAACAAATGTATCCACCTCTGCTCCGGCCTCCCTGAATCTTCGTGCAGAATCAATCTCACAGTTTGTCCCAGGAAAAGCAGGAATGAACACCCTTGGTTTCGCTACCTTTACAGTAGGTTTCTTCGTATTTCTATCTTTAAATAATTCAACATCTGTTTTATCTTCTGAATATTCCACTTCAGTTGGGAATACATCTTCAAGTGGTGCCTGCCATTTTTTCAATGCTTCATCAAGGTTAATCTCTGTATCAGCTATTTTTATAACTGGCTGATCAGTGGTCTCACCAAGCAACATATATTCTGGTAATTTAGATAATACCGATTCGTCTGAGACTTCCAGAATAATAGAACCATAATTTGCTTTGAATAAATCTTCGTATCCAAAATATTCATATCCTTGATATCTTTTTTCATCATCTGCAGAATGACTTTTTTCAATCATATTATCATCAAAAGTAAATCCAATGCTATTACCAAAACTCATTTTTGTAATAGCGGCGGCAATACCTCCATAACCTACAGTTGACGATGCCAGAACCTTTCCAGAGTTAATCAGTTCATGTATAACTTCATACTTTTCTTTCAGGTCTTCAAATACAGGAAGACTATATTCATCTCTATTTATCCTGACTATAGCCACCTTACTACCCATATTTTTAAACTCAGGTGATGTAGTCTTATTCACATCTGCTATATTTACCGCAAAAGATACCAGTGTAGGTGGTACATTTATATCTTTAAATGTACCGGACATGCTGTCCTTACCTCCAATTGCAGCAATACCAAGTTCTGATTGTACCAGGTAGGCTCCCAGTAAAGCACTGAATGGTTTACCCCACTTTGTTCTATCCTCAGCTAGACTCTCAAAGTATTCCTGGAAACTCAGTCGAATCCTTTTATAATCTCCGCCTAAAGCAACAGACCTAGCAACAGAATCCACAACAGCATAAACTGCACCATGGAATGGACTCCATAGAGCAAGATCGGGATTATACCCAAATGTCATAATGGAACCAGTTGATGTATCTCCGTCAAGTACTGGTATCTTCGCCACCATTCCTTCTACAGGAGTCAGCTGATTCTTACCACCGAATGGCAGAACAACACTACCTGTACCAATGGTACTATCAAATCTCTCTACTAAACCTTTCTGACTACATACATTGAGTGACTGTAGATTCTTTAGCCAGGCATCTTTTAATTTTTTATTTTTTAACTCTTTACTATTTACAGCTTTATTATTTAAATCTGCTTTTCTCAAAACTGATAATTCTTCTTCTATTTTCTCAGGTATTCTATCAAGATAGTTGTTTTCCTGTTCTGGAGATAATACAGTAACAGCACTTTTCTGGGTCACACCATTAGAATCAAGGAATTCACGACTGATATCTACAATGGTATCTCCCTGCCAGTTCAGACGCATCCGACCTGTATCTGTTACAACAGCAACCGGTGTTGCTTCCAGATTTTCTTTCAATGACTCTTCAATAAATCTATCTACATCTCCTTTATCCAGGACAACCGCCATTCTTTCCTGTGACTCTGAGATAGCAAGTTCTGTACCATCAAGTCCCTCATATTTTTTGGGCACAGCATCCAGGTCAATATCCAGACTATCTGCCAGCTCACCGATAGCTACAGAAACACCTCCAGCCCCAAAGTCATTACATCTTTTGATCATCTTGCTTACTTCAGAATTACGGAAAAGACGCTGTATCTTCCTTTCTGTAGGTGGATTACCCTTCTGAACCTCTGCACCACAGGTCAATAGTGATTCTTCATCATGTTCTTTTGATGAGCCAGTAGCACCTCCACAGCCATCACGGCCGGTTCGACCTCCGAGCAGAACAATGATGTCTCCCTCTGATGGGCGTTCACGAACTACATTTTCGGCAGGTGCAGCTGCAATAACAGCTCCAACCTCCATCCTCTTGGCCACAAAGTTTTTATTATAGAATTCAGTTACCTGTCCAGTAGCCAGGCCTATCTGATTTCCATAGGAACTATATCCCTCAGCAGCACCTGTAGTAATCTTCCTCTGTGGAAGTTTCCCTTCCATAGTCTCGGATACAGGTGTGCGGGGGTCGCCACTTCCGGTTACCCTCATAGCCTGATAGACATAAGACCTACCAGAAAGAGGGTCACGGATAGCACCGCCCAGACAGGTGGCAGCCCCACCAAAGGGTTCTATTTCTGTAGGGTGATTATGTGTCTCATTTTTGAACATCAACAGCCAGTCTTCGTCCTGACCATTTCTTTCTACCTTTATTTTAATACTACAGGCATTAATCTCTTCAGATTCATCAAAGTCGTCCAGCAGACCTCTTTTCCTCATTTCTTTCATACCTATTACAGCAAGGTCCATCAAACAGACTGGTTTTTCACGTTCACCATATAATGTCTCTCTTGTTTTTAAATAACGCTGATATACTTTCTTTACAGCAGGACTATATGGTCCATCTTCAATTTCTACATCTTCAATTTCTGTCAAAAAGGTGGTATGTCGGCAGTGGTCTGACCAGTAAGTATCGAGGACTTTTATCTCTGTTATAGTAGGATTTCTATCTTCAGACCTGAAGTACTTCTGTATAAATATCAAGTCATCATATGACATGGCAAGTCCCAATTCTGCATGTAGAGATTTTAATTCATATTCTTTCATTTCACTAAAGCCCTTTAATATACGGACTTTTTCAGGATAATCTACCTGCATTTCCAGGGTATCTGGTTTTTCCAGAGAAGCAGTCCTTGCTTCCAGTGGATTTATACAATAATCCTCTATTTCACCGAACTCATCAAGGGATATATCCCCGGCAACAAGAATTATTTTAGCACACCGTACCTCTGGCTTCTCACCCTGTGTCAGAAGCTGAATACACTGAGCAGCTGAGTCAGCCCGCTGGTCATATTGACCTGGTAAATATTCAACTGGTATAATCTTATAATTTTCAGGTATCTCAAATTCCTCATCATAGACTTTATCAACAGGCGGTTCTGAGAAAATGGTGTTTCTTGATTTTTCATATTCCTCTGCTGAGATTCCTTCAATATCATAACGATGTATAATTCTCACTTCCTCTAATCCTTCAATTCCCAGAAAGTCTTTAAGTTCTTTAAATAAAAATTCTCCCTCAGTATCAAACCCTGGCTTTTTCTCTACAAAAATTCTCCTTACTACCTTATTCATCTAATCCACCTTTCTTCTGTTATTTATATTTTGACTTGCTTTAAAAACTTATATCACTTATATAACAGAAATAAATATCACAAAAACCAGTGCATAAAAAATCTTAGTATCAACTTTCATATCCTGGTTCCTTTCATTATTTTTTCTTTTTTATCCTTTCTCCATAATAATACATAAATCCTGCATATTTTTCAAGGAAAATTACATTATTTTATCTCCAATAATGCTGCACCTTCCATAGACTTCGTTTCTTCAAGTACAATTGCTTTCATTGTGTAAACCTCCTACAATTCTTTCACATATATATAACTCCTGATTTTTTCCTGCCTTAATAAAGATAATTCATTATCGTGAAACTCTCTGAAGCGTTTGAACCCATTATACTCATAAAATTTCCAGTTGCTCTCTATATCTGTATATAAATAGATATGACGGGCACCATGCTTTTTCGACTTTACTAGAAAGTTATTGAGCAGGCTCCTCCCAATACCCTGTCCCCGGTATTTTTTATCAACTGCAAATAAAACTATTTCACTATCAAAATCTCTGCAGATTACTTCGACCTTCATCATAGTCAAAATACAAGTAAATAAAAAACGGTATTTCATTTTAATATTGCCATACTTACCTGAAATGAAACCCCAAAAAAGTCGTACTACTGATATTTGTTTTTTCTTTTCCTCGTCCTTTATAATATTTATATCTTTTCGTATTTCTTTTCTTCCCACAGTACTACTATCAAGACCAAGGGTATTTACTTCAATAGAAGCAAACAAAAAGCCAATAACTTTACCCTTATAATAACATACTTCAGTATAATTCGAAAACGCCAGACTCATCTTAAGATAAAATTCCATCAGGGAATCAAGTGAATCTTGTGCTACAACAGAAAGAATAGGCCATGCCTCTACTGCTATCTTAATACAGTCATCCAGATCTTTGGTTTCATATGGTCGAAAATTATATTCCATACTTTTTATTCACCTCCAGACTACATTATTTTCCTGAATCTCCTTAATAACAGGAATATTAAGTTGCCAATATACAGGGCGCCACTTAATACATAAACCCAGTTAAATGAACTGCCTATTAAAACTCCCTGATATATTTTACAGGGCCAGTATAGTGGATCAAGTCCAAAGACAATCTCCCAGGCCGGTTTCATAAAATAGGCGATTATAGGTGGTATCCATAATATAATTGATCCCTTGATCAGGGCAAAACCCTGTACCTTGTTCTCCGCGAAAACAGCCATAGTAAGGCCCGAAAGTGGAGATAGCATTGAAGCTACAAGAGATGAAATCAGTATCCCGGCAAAACCAACATTACCAAGTCCGGCTATATAAAATGATATAAAGGTAATAAGAAAGCCAGCTATTAAAGGCATTAATAAAGTATATAAAAAATACGTATATGTAGAAATAGGGGTAACTTTTATAACTGTATATGTATTATTATCACGCTGATCGAGCATCAGAAATCCAACAATCATTCCAGCCGCCATTGGTGCAATCAATAGTATAAAATATCCCGCTAGTACTGGAATGTGAGACAATAAGTCCTGCTCCAGGTAATCACCTATTGTTTCAAGTATAAGGGGTAGCCCCCAGCGTATTAAAAGAGCAACTACTACCGGCATCCCCAGTATCCAGCTCAATAACTCATCACGCCAGATATTCCGCATATCTATACCACTGAAGGTCTGAATGACTTTTAATTTATCCATGCTGATTACCTACCTTTCTCTGCGCTAATTACTTTCAAGATCATATATTTATATATTTTTTATATGAATATCTTATAGATAAGTCCAGTATATATACTGCCTTCTTTAGTAAAATTGAGAGTTTCTCACTCACCTAAAATAAGCATACTATAAGCTCTTTTAGCATAAGCAAATAATATACTGCACCATATTAATGAGTATACAAAACCATAAATTAACTGCCATGTTTCAGCTTTCATGAAAACAGTATTTAATAATATGAGAGGGCCCTGAAGTGGATGCAGATAGATGATCCAGTGATTCCATTGTGTAAATCCAGTCAATAAGGGTATTGAAACAAGTGCAGCATACCCTACTGATGGTAGTATGTAATCACTGATAGATTGATAGGGCACAACAGCCAGAAAACCACTAAGTATATAAATTGCTGCAGCAAGTATAGTCCCTGCAATTAAGAAAAATATATTAAATGAAAAACCGTATAAAACTATGACAAGAATAGTACTCTCTATGATAATTAACATAGATAATGACAGTATTTTAGACAGTAAATACTCTCCCGCTTTCAACGGAGTAATACCCTGTACTGATAATGTACCCTGGTCTTTTTCCAGGAGCAGCAGTCCACCAACAAAATAAAAGGCAGTATAATTCATATTAAGCACTATAACCAGGGGCAACAACCAATTCCAGTCAATTTCAGGTAACTGACTTAGTCCCAGTATAAAAAATATAACTACAAACAATGTAGCATAATAAAAACCATTTCTCAGCTGTAGTTTTATATCACAGGATATTGTAGGCAGCAGCCCCTTCATAATAGTTCCCTCCCGGTAATCTTAATAAAGACATCCTCCAGGGTAGCATTCTGAGTATTAATTGATTTTATATTCTTTTCCTTCAGCAGAGAATTGAATCCCTCATTGTCCCCAATAGCATCCAGGGGAAACTTACATGTTGTGATATTACCTTCCTCATCATATTCCACCAGTACAGTAGGTTTTCCATACTCAATCTCCAACTGCCGGGGATTATCGATAATCTCAATTTTTCCCTCAACAATAAAGGAGACTCTATCGCATAGCTCAGAGGCAACTGTCATATCATGTGTTGTCAGAAAGATAGTAGAGCCATTATCTTTCTCTTCTTCAATTATCTCTTTGATACGCCTGGCATTTACCGGGTCAAGCCCAGCGGTTGGTTCATCAAGGAATAGCAATTCAGGACTATGTAATAATGATCTGGCCATACTTAAGCGGTTCTTCATTCCCTTTGAGAAACTGCTTACATTATCTTCTGCAGAATTCAATAAACCTAGTTTTCCCAGCAATTCCTCGATATTTCTTGTTGGACTTTCATAAAGTGAAGCAAAGTATTCCAGGTTTTCCATAGCTGTAAGTTTATTAAAATGATACGGTAATTCAAAAGAAACACCTATATGCTCATAATAATCCCTTTCCCAGTCAGATAAATCCCTATCAAAGATCTTTACATCTCCCTGATAATCTTTCAGTAATCCTGTCAGTATCCTCTGGGTTGTTGTTTTCCCGGCTCCACTTGGCCCCAGGAATCCAAAGATTTCACCTTTCTGAATATTAAAATTCAATTCAGAAATAGCAGGACTATCTTTTCCCCTGTAACTATAACTTAGATTGGAAACACTTATAATCATGAAATCACCTCTTCCCTTATATTCTAATTCCTTGTATTTTTAATCCTTTTCATTCTTTTATTGAAACTCATATATCTTTTAAAGCTGTCTTAATTATGATATTCTAATTATTATCTATCGCTATCTAATTGTTTTTATTATTATAGACAATATAATCTACAATCAAATCAAAAAGTACCTGTATAACACGGGGAAATATATCTTCAGGATACCTATCCTCATGTAAACTAACCAGGAATACTGAACGCAATAATCCGGCTATCAAGCGCGGATCCCGTTCTGTGCTCACTCCTACAATCTTACATAAATTTAATAATTCCTGTGAAAAGATATCATCCTCCTTCAGGCACTCATCTACACTTCCTTCTGGTAGACGTGAAAAAACATAATCCAGATCTTCACTTCCAAACTGTCCTGATAAAGGATTGTTCTCCCAGACATGCACAGCCTTCTGAAACATAATTTTCAATCTCCCTGCTTTATCTATCTTAAAATTTTCTATAGCTGCTAACTCACTTGCTTCTTTTAGAATATCATCTTTAAACTTCTGCTGTGCTTGATCCAGTAAATCAAAAAAGAGGGCTTCTTTTGATGGAAAAAACTTATAGAAAGAACCCTTCGATATTCCCACTGCAGCCGTCAAATCCTCAACTGTAGTCTTACGTAGACCATATTTTCCAAATTTCTTTATACCTTCTTTAAACAATCTTTCTCTGATAATTCTTTCTTCTTCTTTTGAAAAGGCTTTAGGCATATTATTCACCTCTGTGACTATTTTTATTTTTCAGTCATACATTTATTATATA
>JBKGXW010000062.1:0-13996 GCA_046546395.1 Halanaerobiales bacterium | reverse complement strand
AGATGGAGGATAAAAGGGTATAATAGCAAAATATGGTCAGAGTACACTGATTGGGAGTATTTTGGTATTGATAAATCACCTCCTGAACTTAAAAATTTTTTAGTCGAAAATCATACTGACAGTGTAATGGTAAAATGGGATTTTCATGATGAAGGTGTAGGAATACACCAGTCTCAACCATATCAATATAATGTAACAGAAATTGATAAAAAACCAGAATCAGGAGAATATATAAATCAATCATCTAAAGTATTAGATAAAGATGATCTTGATTTAGCCTTAAATACTCGTCAGGCATATTATCTTTGGGTGCGAGCATTTGACAATTTTGAAAATACCAGCGATTGGCATAGCACAGACCCATTCACTCTACTACCAGAAAGAATTGATAGTTCAAAAATAAGCATAGATACTAGTTCCATACTGGAGGATAGTGAACCTAGATATAGAAACGAAATTATTATTAGTCAAGGGGATTTTGCTTATTTAGTAGTAGAGAGACAGGAAGAGGGTCAAGAAAAATGGAATAGGGTTGCAAAAATGGCTTACGATAATAATGCAAAAGAATATATTATTGTAGATAATAATCTTAATGCACATGGACAATATAGGTATAGGTTACATACAGAAAATGCTTTATCTGAAAGGCAATCTTATGAAACAGAAAAAACCACTATACCCAACATTCCTTTATCAGATCAACGAGAACATAATGATATTAGATTAAAGAATAACGATAATGTTGTAAATAACCTTATAACAGAAGAATACATAACAAACAACAATGAATTTACCATAGAAATGCCTAAGAATGATTTGGAAGGAGATAATATAGAATATCGTTTGCTAGATATAAATAATGATCAAATAAAAGACGGCTGGCAAGAAGGAGAAACAGCATTTAGCTTAGATAACGATGGAAAATATCAATGGTATATACAGGCAAGAGATTACTGGGAAGGTGATAATACTGGTGAGCAAATTAGGATACCAGGGAAGGAAAGTGAATTTTTTACTATAATAATAGACACCTCTCCACCCCATAATAATAGTTTTGAGATTTATAATTCCAGTGAGTTTGCTGCTGATCATTATACAAATAGCAGAGCAGTAGAACTACTTAACCTGGAATTCGAGGATAATAATCAATTGGACAGGGTATATATATGGAATGAGAGTGAGAAACCCGATACTTTCAAAACTTACACAACTGGTGAATTATTGAGTCCGGAAATTATGGAATCCATAGGAGCACTGGAAGCAGGCATAGTTATTGAATTACAGGGACAGATTAAGGAATTTGAGGAAAAAGTAGATTGGGTCCTGGCCGAAGGTGGAGATGGGGAAAGAGAAGTTTATATGGAAGTCTTTGACAAAGCCCAAAATAGTACTTTAATAAAACAAAAGATAATCTATGATAAGACTCCTCCAAAAACGCCAAATAAATTTAGTCATCACCATAGTGAAGATGGTAAAAGTATAAAATTCGTATGGCAGAATGAAGAAGATGATCTAGCTGCCTTTAATGGGAACTTAAATGTTGGAGAGAAGATTATAGAAATAGATGAAGATGAAATAGAGCTGACATATGATAATGAAATAATCACTTCAGCTGAATATACTATAGAATTAGCTGATGATATTAGTGCAAATTCCCCTATAGAATTACAAATAAATGCTAGAGATAAAGCAGGTAACTATTCCATGGAAGCAGGTGAATATACAGCCTATACACTAGCAGAGTTAGGCTCAGTTGAATATGATGATGGTGGTTATGATGATGGTATAGGAGATAAAAGACATCATTATTTACAATTCAAACTAAAAGAAGCAGGAATAGCAGCAAGCCATGGATTGCAATATGGGCATCAGGAAGATAGAGAATTTATAAAATCAGGAGAATTGAGTCTTATTAATGAGAATACTTTCTTACATCAGGAATTGGAACCACGGGATGAATTTGCTTATAGATTGGTAGCATATAATAATTCTGATGACCCTGTGTATGGAGAAGCATTTACAGTAAGTGTTCCCAATGTAGAACCATTTGCAGCAGAAATAAAAAAAGAACATTACCCACAGGGCTGGAATATAGAAGTCGATGAGAAAGATCAGGTGGTTTTTGAATTCAATCCTGCTACAGATGTAGACGGAGACGTCTTAGAGCATACAATATATTGGGCAGAAGGTGAAAATCCAACAGGAGAAGAATTCAATCGTTATAGGAAAGCAGATCCAGATAGTAGGGCATTAAAAAGATCTGACCTGGAACATGGTAAAACCTTCACCTGGTATGTACATGCTCAGGAGCTTGATACAGAAGAAAAATATGAGGTAAATAGTGATATGGTACACTTCACTGTGGATGAAAATAATCCACTTATTGAATTTAGTGAAGAAAGTAAAGAAATAGATTTTTATACAAATAGAAAAAATGTAAAAGTTCTTCTTACAGATATTCTTGATTCCGTTAATCCTGATGAAATATATAGTGATATTAACAAAATCACCTACGAATATGTGGAAAATGGTGAAGTCAGCAAAAAAGCTGAGCTTGAGCCTGTAGCAAGTGGGGATACAGGATACTGGGAGGCTGAAGTACCTCTGATAGAAGGAGAGCATACCCTTAGGGTCTATGCAAGTGATAATGCTTCAAATCAGTCAGATATTATTTCAATGGAATTACTGGTAGATCATACTTTACCAGTAATAGAGGAAATCGTCTTTGATTTAGCAAGTGATAGTTCAGGTAGATATTTGAGTTATAAGGATATAATTACTTTGGAAAGTGTTAAAATAAAGGATCCTGTATCTGAAGAAAAATCATCAGGTCTTGCTAGATTAGAATACTATTTTGATAATGAGGAGCTGGGTCAAAGTAAATCATCTAATATAAATGTTTATGAGGGTAGCGAATATAGTATTGATATGTCTAACCTGGAAAATGGACAAGAATATACTATAGTCTTTGAAGCTGTAGACAATGCTGGAAACAGATCAGAAAAAGAAGAGATTGAGGGGCTTTATATAGATCGTACTGCTCCAACTGCCAGTATTGAGATAGATGGCTATCAAGTACATGGCTCAAATAGTTATCTATCTGACCTGTCTAAAATAGATATTGTCTATTCCTCTTCTGACGAAGAAAGTGCAATTGAAGAAGAGAAATTTAATATACTTTCAGAGGATAGTGGAGAATTAGTACTTGAAGATTGGGTTGATATAAATACCATCAAAGAAGTAAGTTTAAAGGATGGAGAGAGCTATCAAATAGCTTTCAGGGCTGTAAATGGAGTAGGAAATGAAACTATTGATTACAGTACTTCCTTTATCTATGATACTATTCCCCCGGTTAATTTGTCACTGGAATTTCCTACTTCCGTCTATAGTTCAGGGGAAACAATGATAATAGAAGTAGATGCAGAAGATGAAGAATCAGCAATTAAAGAATATAAATTAGCAATAGGTTCATCTCCTGAAGGAAAAGAATTGACATCAGAAATTTATGGTGAGCAGGATGGCTATATAGTTCTTGAATTAGTCAATAATCAAGGACGTATCCAAATCCCGGAGATTGAAGATGGTATATATTACACCAGTCTGCTAGTAAGTAATGCTGCTGGTCTGGAGAGTAGCATAAGTGGAGAGAATATAGAGATAAATAATCAACTAGAAAGATTAGTAGTAAATGACCAGGGACCATATACAGGCTCTGATAATCAATTGAGTGCTAGCTGGCAGTATAATGGTGAACAGGAAGTATCAGGATACAATTATCGTATTAAAGAAATAGATGGAGGATATATTACAGAAAGTAAGTATACAAGCAAAAAAGAAGTAACTGTTAGAGATTTAGATCTAATAAGTGGGACAGGCTATCAATTTGAGTTAATAGCCCAATTTATTGACGATAGTGAATCCAATGTAGCTTATAGTCCTGGAGTCACAGTAGATGCAGAAGAACCAACTCTTATAAGTTTTGCTGCTCCAGAATATAGCACTTCTGAAAGAATAATTTTTGATTGGGAAGCAGAAGATGAAATATCAGGTATAGATAAGGTAGAGATAGCTCTAGGCAGTGATTATAATAAAACAGATATAACAGGAGGCTGGGTAGAGCTAATAGATAATGGATTATCATATGACAGTAATGGCAAGGCCTTAACTGAGATTCTGGAAAGCGGAGAACAATATTATCCTATCTTAAGGGTTACAGATGGAGCGGGTAACTTGAAAGAAAGGGTAGCAACAGCTATAACTATAGATGATACAGCAGCTCCAGAACCAATAGTAAACCTTAATGGAAAACATTTCAATCCAGAGCAGCCTATTATACTTGACTGGACAATGACAGAATTAATGGGCAGAATAGACCAGGAAAGTGCTAATGTTGCATATTACTGGACATTTACTACAGATAGAGAAGACCTAGAGCTAAATAATAAACAATTAAAATGGCATGAAAGCAGTGATGAACTTAAGGTGAGGTTTGACAATATAGAAGACCTACTAGGGTATAAGCCAGTAGATGGAAGTAGAATATATTTTGCTGTCAAAGTAGTTAATGGTACAGGATTAGAAAATATAAGTCTATCAGAATCCCTAATATATGACAGTACAGCTCCCTCTATACCAGAATTACGAATATTAGAAGCAGTTAACCTGAATGGTGAAGAAATAGTAGAAGAAGTAAATTATATTAATAATGCTGAGAAGCTAAAACTCTGGATTTATTCAACAGATTTTATAGCACTTGTTGATAGCTATCAATATAGATATGGCTTAATTGATGAAATAGATGAAGCAGAAGGAAATTTATACGAAATAACAGACCCAGATTTATATAATCAGCCTCAAATAATTGATATAGATAGTCCTTCTTTGACAGGGGGTATGATATATCAATTTGCGGGTGAAAGCTATAATCAGGCTGAACTGGTCTCAGTTACAGGCTATAGCAGTGGTATAATGCTGGATAATAGCTATCCAGAAATAGGCTTTGTAAATGGGATAGCAAATGATGAGCAATTATACTTTAATTGGGAAGTAAAAGAAGATAGTAGTATATCAAATGTTGTAAAATATGAAACAGCCCTGGTAAGTGATCCTACAATAGAGCCTGGAGCTGAAGACTGGCAGGATAATGGTCTTTCCAGAATCCTGGAAATGGATGCCTCTGATCTTGCTGACGGCATATACTATCTAAAAGTACGGGCATTAAATGCGGCTGGCAACTATTCCAGAACCGGGGTAGAGGGAGAAGTCGGTGTTAGTTCAGGCGTCTTACTGGATAGAACAGCACCGGAAATAAGCCGGATAGCACATCAACCCTATACACATCAAGAATTTGATTTTATCATTGAAGCTGAAGATAATTTATCAGGAATAGCAAGCTATCAATATGCCCTTGGTTCTTTATTAAATGAGAAAGAATATACAGGTAGTTGGATAGAAGTAGAAAGGAATTTTGATCATGCTAATTTAGAAGATCGAATAGAGGGAGTACTTAATACTCTGGATATAGAACATCGAGAAGAAATATACCTGAGAACACGGGTTAAAGATAATGCCAACTTATGGTCTGAAATAAAAAGAGGTGAAACAATCCTGATAGACCACACAGCACCTGAACTTGCATCTATTACAGGTCCTTCACATACTAACACCACAGATAGAATAGAGGATTTGGAAATAGAATATGGTGATTCAGAAAGTGGAGTAACACAGTATCGTATTAGTGTAGCCAATGAGAAAGAAGGAGACTGGTTAACAGATTCTGGATTTAGACCAATAGGAGATTATAATAATTTGGTATCAGAATTAAGTCTTGAAGAGGGAGAATATTATTTAGTACTTGAAGTACGTAATCTAGTAGGATTAAGTACAACTGCCTATAGTGAAGAAGCTGTAGTAATTGATACTACAGCACCTGAAATGGAGTACTTAGATCTAGCTGATGAGATAGTATATAATTTAGAGGAAATAGATGTATCATCAGATATTAGATATACAGTAAATGAAGATGCTAATGTAAGTTTTACTTTAAGATATCCTGATGGCAGCAAAGAAAATTGCGATTCAGTACTAGTAAGAGGAAATGTAGAAGATACTTATAGCTTTACAGAAGAGGCTTATGGAACATATATCCTGACTGCGGATGTGGTAGATCTGGCAGGAAATAGCATAGAAGAATCTCCACGGCAGATAATTAGGGTAAATCGTCCTCCTGTAATAAAATTCACAGAACGGGATGGAATTTCTTTCTCTACTACACCAGGGCAGGAAATTACTATCAAGACTAATGAGGCATATGACCCTGATGGGGAGATAGTAAGCTACTTATGGACAGATGAAGAAGGACAAGAATTATCACGGGATTCAGAGTTTGTATATAGTAATGTCAATACTGGTATTTATAAAATCAATCTAAAAGCCACTGATAATAATGGAGCAAGTACGGAAGTTTCAACAAAAATTGAGGTTCATAATACCCGTTCAGGTACTTTGTTCTGGCATGAAACCTGGAGTGGAAAACACTATATCGAAGGAGACATAATTGTTCCAGCAGAACTTACACTGACAATTGAAGCTGGAACAGTGGTTGAAGTAGTAGAAGGTGCAGATGGATATGAAAATCAATTATTAATAAATGGGACTCTTGGAATTGGAGAAAAAGATAATCAGGAGCAGAATATTAGTTTTTATCTTGATAATTCCATATCTGGAAACTGGCAGGGTATCTTAATTAATAGAAATGCCGAAATATATAATCTCAATATCCAGGATGCCTTTAGAGCAGTAACAGTGACTGAAAATGCCAATCTCTTAGTAAATAATAGTATATTCAGTAATAACATGATTGGAGTTCATGTTTTAGGGGTAAGCCCTGAGATAAAAAATAGTCAGTTTATTAATAATCATTTATATGGTGTTAAAGAAGATGCTGGTGGTTGTCCATTAATGATAGAAAACTACTTCAAAAATAATGGAATGAACTATTATCACCATCAATTAGCAAGATATACAATGGATGAGCTGAATAACCTTGACGGTAACTCAGGCAATTATCAGGATTAGGGGGGGTATTGAGATGAAAATAAATAAAAAGAGTGTTTCTAAGTTGATGATATTGAGTATAATATTGATCAGTCTTTTAAGTCTTAATCTAACAGCAGTTGAATATGAAAACACCTATTTAAATATATCAGAGCTATGTTCCGGGACAAATACAGATGTTAGAAGACCAGCCAATAACTTACTAGATGGTAATAAAAATACTCACTGGTCGAGTGTGCTCGGGGCTAAGGAAAATTGGGTAGAATTAGAACTGTCAGATATGAGCCTTATCTATGGACTATACCTGACAGGGAATAAAACTCCCGATACAGAAATCTTCGTAGAATACAGAAAAGAAGGGGCCTGGTACCCCTTCCTGGCTCCTTTAATAAATAATCTGGATGATAGTTTAAATGATTTATCATATGACGGTATAGTTACAGATAGTATACGCTTAAGACTTTCAGGTGATGATTTAAGTAATAGTAGTTTGTCAACAGTAAAAGTACTGGGAAGGGATGCAAAGCAGGTATATCATGCTATAGAGGTAGAGTCAATTAAGGCATCTGATAATACAGATTTTGTTTATCCAGCTACTAATTTGCTAGATTCCAATACAAATACTATCTGGAAAACAAAAGTTAATTCTAATCACTGGCGTGATGCCCGAATAGATGAAATTAAAGACAACATTATAGAAGGATTTGATAGAAATAGAGATAGGACAGATTATAATTCAGGCAAGAGGCAGGGTGATCAGGCAGAAGTGTTGTTTAACTTTGCTAATAATTATCACTTTGAAAATATTAATATTTTCTTTACAGATAAGGCTAAAGGGAATCTAAGAATAGAAGCTAATCTATCAGGACAGTGGCAGCAAATTGCCTTTATTCCAGAAAACACAGTTGAGGGCTGGTATAGACTGGACTTATCAGATAAAGAATATCAAAGTAGGCAGATAAGATTTGTTGTTGAGGGTAATGGTGATGGGCTGGGAGGTATAAGTGTTGTTGATTTCTGGGGTAGAGGAAATTACCCGGGAAAAAATGATAAAATTCTTACACTTCCTCAGGGTGAAAGTTTCGCTAAAATTAATATTCCTTTTAATATAGAAAAAGAAGAAATAGCTGAATATATTCTTGAGTTAGCCTTAAATACAAAAGACAAAGAGGAGATAAAAGCCGATATAAACGGACAGGAACTAATTTTAACTCCTTCCTTTAAGCTGAGAGAAGATACTATTTATCAGGCAAAAATAAAAGCAGATAAATTATGGGCAGGGAGTAATTATTTAAGACTGGAGTCATCTACTGGAACCTTCTATATAAATAATTTAAAATTAAGTAGAATTAATGATTATAAAATAGAAAACTCTTTAGAGCAATTGAATAAGGGGCAGTTCTTTGAAAACGGGATTAATCAATCACAGATAGTTTTAGACCTTAAAGAAAAAGAATATCACTTACCTGAATTCCCCGAGTTCCCTGAATTCCCTTCAGGGCTGCCTGACCGTGGTTCCACTATTATCAGGAATTGGTCAAGCCCTACTGTTATCGATGATGATGATGGGCATTATCAAAGATTAGAGGTAGATACAGATTTAATCATTGATACCACATATGGTGATAGGATTATAAGGGTAGATAATTTAATATTGGGATCAGATGCCAGTATTACTATCACAGGTTCAGGTACAGTTTATTTATACCTGGATAACAATCTTGAGCTAAGTAATTCCAGCAGAATAAATCCTGATGGGAACGTTAATCTTAAGCTCTTTCATAGAGGAAATAGATTAAGTTTTCAGGGCGGAAGTCAGGAGGAGTATAAATTTTCAGGAACCATCTATACTCAGGCAAATGAAATTAATATTGATAATGGAGCCAGAGTAAATGGCAGTATTTATGCTGATAGAGCTGATATAAATATCAGGGGAGGTATAATAGCTGATCAGCTTATATATTCTTTGTCAGGTAATATTAATATAAGTAATGGGGCAAGTCTTAAGGGAACAATATATAGTGCTGGACAGGAAATTATATTAAGTGGAGGAAGCAGTTTTGAAGGCACACAGGGCGGAATTTATGCTCCTGAAAGTAACATCTATATTAATCAAGGGGCTGTTATAAAAGGAGAAATAAAAGCTGACCCCAGTAGAGTATATATTAATAATATCAACAATCAGCAATCTCAATATACGGTAGTAGACAGTAAGAATCGTAAAAACATATATATAGAAGAAGTAGTTGTTCACAGCAGTGAAGACAATCCCCAGCTTAAGGTTTATGCTAAAGTAGATAATAATTGGCTACCCCTTGAAAAAACAGCAGAAGCTCTTAAGACGCTTATCTTTAAAGGAGATTTTCAAACAGAAGAATTATTAATAGAAAATCCTGCGCAATTTGAAATAAGCCATGTTGAAATTCACGGTTATACAGATAAGAATCAAAAAGCTGAAGTGAAAATATTCAATCCAGAAAACCATCAATTTTTTACACAGCAGGAATGGCAAAAGGAAAAAATTACTGGCTATCTAGATAACTCAGAAGCAGAAGTTTCAGTAAATGGGCAGGAAGTTTATCAAAGGGGTCATTATTTCTGGACTGAAGGACATAGAGCAGGTCTTAATAGCAATACAAATAATACTGTTCTAGCAAGTGCAAGGGATAGTATAGGTCGTATTAGTAGTGATAGTCTTCAGGTATATCTTGATCAACATCCACTTCTCGCTGTAAATCAAAGTGATGAAATAGTCTTTACTGATGATGAATACTTTATGATCAGTGGGAATATCAGAAGTCCTCTTAATCAACTTAGTATAAATGGTGAAGTAGTTGAAACTCAGGGACAGAGATTTGAAAAAGAACTTAAATTAAAAGATGGATTTAACTTAATAGAAATTAAGGCTAGCAAAACAGACCATAATGGCAAATCTGAAGTTACTAGAGAAATTTATCGCATGGTAGTACGAGAATCTCAGGATTTGCATTTAAGTATAGAATCTCCTTTAGATAATTATTATACAAATCAGGATAAGATAGTTGTTAGTGGTTTTATAATAGGAGACAGCGAGGCAAAGGTTATAGTAAATGGAGAAGAAGCAGAGATTGATGGTAACACTTATAGATCACCAGCTCTAAACCTTGAAGAAGGAAGTAATTCGATAAGTGTAGAGGGTGTGAGTAAAAATAGTTCAGTAATTGAGCAGGTAAATGTAATTAAAGATAGTAGTGCTCCTGAAATTATAGATGTAAAACCTGAAGATGGCTATATTTCTAAGAGCTCAGTTCTTGAAATAAGTGGGCAAATAAGAGATGAAAGTCAGGTATCACTGACTATAAATGGAGAAGGAGTCAATCTAAATAATTCGGAATTTGCCCATCAACTTCAATTCCCTGATGGAGAACATTCAATACGTATTACAGCAATTGATATGGCCGGTAATCAATCAAGTCATCAATTCAATGTAATTGTGGATACAACTCCACCACTGGATTTTGAAGTAGAAATAGATCCAGAGGATTGGACAAGTAATAACAGTCCAATAATTACTTTTGAAACTACTGATGAAAGCAGTGGTATCAGCCATTACGAGCTTTCCTTAAATGATGGAGAATATTCCCGAATTACTAGTCCCTATCAATTAGAAGAGCTGGAAGATGGGACTCATGATATCAGGGTAAAAGCTGTAGATAATGCTGGTCTGGAAACTATGGCAGGTACTAAGGCATATATCGATACAACTCCACCGGAAACACCAGAACATTTACGGGTAATCCCTGGTGATAGTCGTATGAGTATCAAATGGGATCCTTCCTCTGATGATGTGATAGAATACAGACTATTTAGAGAGCCTCACTGGGAAGGTGAAGAAAAAGAATATATTCTTATTGAAGGAACAGAATATACTGACCTGGAGTTAGAAAATGCAAGTACTTATTCCTATCGTGTAGAGGCTGTGGACAGGGCAGATAACTTAAGCGGGAAAACAGCCTGGAAAGATGCTATTGTTGGTCTGGCTGAAGCAGAATATAGTAGAGAAGATGGAACTATCATTGAATATGAAAATGTAGCCCTTGCTATTCCACAGGAACAATTACCTGATGGTATAGATAAAATAACTATTTCAGAAATTAACAGTGAAGTCTTAGAAGAAGAAGCAATCAATCCAATAATAGGATCCCTTTATGAATTTTCAGCATATCAGACTGAAAGTGAGGAAGCTGAAGAAAATATAAAAATGGAAGAAGGTTATCTAGGAAAAATAAAATATGATGTAGATTTGATACCAGAAGGCTTTCCAGAAGAAAATCTAGGGGTATATTATTATGATACAATGTTTGGGCAATGGTTTCAGGTGCCTGGTTCTGGAGTGGATAAGGAAAATAATGAAATATACTTTATGACAAATCATTTTACCTCCTTTTCAGTCCAGGCAACAGTTATACAGGATTTAACACCGAAAGAATACAAAGATGCAGGCTATTCTCCATTTAAAAGTTATTCAGAACATGGGGGATTAACAGTATCACCACAGATGGGTACTGCCAGCACCGAAGCAACAGAACTGGTATTACCAGGACGTAATGGTTTTGATTTTGTACTTGAGCGGCGCTATGATACAGCTACAGCAAGAAGTGATGCCTTTTCAATAGCCCTCAATGCCTCTATAGGCTTTGATATTATTAGTCCTAATGGCTTGCCATTAGATGAAGTATCAGCTTTATCAAAGTATAATGAAATGATGGATAATTTTAATTGGGCAAATCAGGCAACAGGGAACATAATTAATTTAATAGAAAGCTATCTATTTAATCAAGGTGACTTTGCCTATTCTATGGGACAGGGTTGGAGACTTAATATCCCTTATGTAAAGTCAGCAAATAGTTCAATGATTTTAAGAACAGCTGATGGGCAAAATCATTTCTTAAATGAAATGGAATTAAAGGAAGTAAGTGGCTATATACCAAATGTAGAGAGAACCCTTGAATTTGAACAACATGAAGGAGCAGATTTTACTCTTTATGTTGAGCAATCATATTCACCAATTGATTATACACAATTAGTAGGATATGCCTTAAATCAAGATGATAGCAAAACAGAAGAAAACTTTATCAGAAGCCGCTGGTATAGTTCCAGTTATCAATTGATAATGAAAGATGGGACCATCTATGAGATGGATGCACTGGGCAGGACTACAAAAATGATTGACCCCAGTGGTTTAAATGAGATAAACTTCCATTATGATGGTATGGAATTAGATTATATAGAAGATTCCATGGGTAGAATAATTCGCTTTGACTATGATCAGCGATTACTCTGGCCTAGAATAAGTAAAATATGGGTGGAAAATGACTCTTATCAGAGAGAAATAGATTATGATGTTAAAACGGATAATCTTTTACACTCTGCCTTTGATGTAGCAGGAAGAGAAAGCAGTTATAAGTATAGTAATGAGTTGATGTTTACAGGTAGTGCTGGTGCTAAAGTTAATATTTTAAATATATTATTAAAATCCATAGGGGGACCATTTTCCGGCTTAGCTGGATCTATCTTCGGCTTCAACGATATTGAGTTATATGGTAATTTCAACGTACAGATGGTTTTCCCTATCAAGGAGATGACAGCCCCTGGGCAGGGGACTAGTAAATTAAGCTATGAGAAACCAACATTAATGTATGGAAATATTGATGTTAACTGGTTCCTATTTATACCAACATCAGTTACCTTTAGTGCTAATTTAGAGCAATACTTATTAACAAGTAGAGTAGATTTATATGAGGATAGCAGCAGGATAAGACGAACGAATTATAGCTATGACCTTGACTATTATAAATGGAATCGACCGATAAATTTCAAAACAGTAGAAGATGATGGTAGAACAAAGAGGATATACGATTATAAACCTGTTGGGAAAAGAAGGGACCGCTGGGAAGATAGATCCTATATAACAGAAGGAGGCGTGGATATAAAATTCCCAGTTAAATTCTGGCAGAACCATGTATTAAGTGTTATGGATTCTCTTGAAATTAAAGATTCCCAAACTAATGAACTGCTGGAAAGACAGGAATATAAATATGATCTAGATTTAATGAGACAAACAGAGATCAAAACAATACGAGGAGATAATTATCGTCAGATAAATTATGAATATGATAACTGGGGAAATGTTGTTTATAACAGGGATCATAGCGGTGTTTATAGATATATGACTATTAATTCTAATGATACTAACGTTATTGAAAACGAAGTTGAAAACTGGACAGTCTATCTCAACACAGATTCCAGAAAAGACAGTAGCCTGCCATGGAAAGCTTCACCATATCATCAGGGAGATGTGAATAAGGATATTCACAATTTACCAGTAGCCACACTTACTAAAAACTATATACCAAAAGCAGATGGCGGTCAGGAAACTACTTATCTGCACAGTTATAATAAATACAACTCAACAGGGCAATTAGCAGCAAGCTCCAGGTGGAAAGATGGAGAATGGCTGGAAAACAGCTTTGAATATCACCCTGAACATGGGAGTATCATAAAAGAAATGAATCCAGAGGGTCATATCAAAGAATATGAATATGACAATTATGGAATGTTAGCAAAGGTCATTGAAAGAGATATAGAAGATGTACAGGGTAATAAAGAAGATATAATCACTGAATATGGCTATGAATATATCTCAGGCTGGAAACTATGGGAAAAAAACCCCCGTGGCTATGTCACAGAATATGAATATGACCTTTTAGGTAGAACTGTTAAGACTATAGATCCTGCAGATGATGATCAGCTAGACTGGAGACCAGATGGATCTAATCCAGCCTTTAGGGCAGATAACCCAGTAACAGAGATAGAATACAATGATACTGAGCTATACTCTATTGCTACAGATGCTGCAGGAGCTAGAACAAAATATGACTTTGATGATCTGGGAAGATTA
>JBKGXW010000061.1:0-14190 GCA_046546395.1 Halanaerobiales bacterium | reverse complement strand
ATCCATTCCTGCAAAAGTATTTTGTGAAGGGCTTGACACTTGGTGGGGTAAAGGGATAGGATAAGTATAGTATGATTAAAGAGAATATTGAATATATAGAAGAATTCTGTTATAATAAAGAAAAATCCCCTGTTTATCTGTAAATTACAGGGGATTTATTATTTCTTTAACAATTATAGATTATCATAGCCTGCAACTAATAATTTATATATAAAATATAATCACAGGAGATTATTATGCTTCATTTTAACAAAAGTTTTCTGAATAATATTAAGGTAAAATATAAATTAATACTTATATATATTATCTGTGTCGTCGCCCCTATTTTGGTAATTAACTTTATATTTTATCAAAATATGGCAACAAACGTAAAAGAAATTAATAGGAATTATTATCAGCTAACTACACAGAGGATAACTAATCAGATAGAAAGTGATCTTGATTTTATAATAAATTTAGTTATTACTATTTCTCTGGACCAGAAATTGTATGAAATGCTGGACCAGAATTATGGCCGCAATCTTGATTTTGCTGAGACATACTTTGACTATTTTCAATCATATGCATATTTAAATGGAGAAACTTATCATCAGGTAAGTGATGTTACACTTTATACCAGTAATCCCACTATTTTAAATTCAGGCGATGTATTAAAAATTGATTTGACTTATCTGGAAGAGGAGTGGTTTAATCAGGTAATATCTGATCCGGATAAATTACATATTATCTATGGTCAGACTAAAAAAAGAGCAGATAATACCGTAAGTACTCCAATATCAATAGTGAAAGTTCTTAAAGAATTTCGTGGAATAGACCGTTATATAAAAATTCTAGAAATAGAACTGGATGCTAAAAATATTGTAAATTTGATAGAAGCAGAAAACATGAAGGGATCATCTTTTATACAGCGAGAGGATGGTAATCTAATTTTTGCCGATAGTTCCATGACTTTCGAAGGAGAATCCTGGCATTATATTAACAATAATCAGGATAATATTATACAGGAGAGTATTGATAAAACATTTAACTGGACTATAACAAGTGTTATTGATATGGAAGATCTCAGAGAAGCTCTACGGGAACCGCGAAATAATATAATTTTTCTTACCTCAATGAGTCTTTTATTATCATCACTTATAATATTACTCATATATCGTTCCTTTTACGTACGTTTAAATGCTTTATCAGAACATGTAAGAAGTCTTGACCAACAGGATTTCACAAAACAATATAAGGGCTTTCAGGGGAAAGATGAAATAGGCAGTTTGATCAGGGCATATAACAGGATGGTCAGAAAGATAAAAACCCTGATAATGGATGTCTATGACGCCAAACTGGAACAGTCTCATATTAAGCTAGAGAAGAAACAGGCCGAGATTAACGCACTTCAGAGTCAGATGAATCCCCATTTTCTTTTTAATACCCTTGAATCTATAAGAATGAAATCTCTGGAAAAAGGCGAGAAAGAAACTGCTGATGTAATTAAATATCTTGCACGTTCTTTTAGAAGGATGATAAGTTTTCAGCAGGAATGGATCCGTGTATCTGAAGAAGTAGCCTACCTAAAGGAATTTTTGAAAATACAAAAATATCGTTTTGGATCTGAATTTGAATATACCCTTGATGTTGCGCCGGAAACACAAAATATAAAAATACCTAAACTTATAGTACAGCCTTTTGTTGAAAATGCCTGTATACATGGTATAGAAGGAATTGAAGAAGTTGGAAAGGTATTTGTAAAACTTTATACTCGAAATAATAGATTACACTGTATTATCAAGGACAATGGAATTGGCATCAAAGAAGAAAAACTAAAGTATCTAATGCAACAACTTAATAATAGAAATCTTCACGGCAAGAATATTGGGATGGAAAATATCTATCGCAGACTGGAACTATATTATGGAAAAGAATTTAATATATCAATTGAGAGTGAAGAGGGTAAAGGAACCACCGTTATACTAATAATACCGTTGGAGGAAAAATATGTATAATGTTATGATTGTTGATGACGAACCGAATATTCGTAATGGATTAAAATATTTAATAAACTGGGAAAAATTTAATTTTACAATTAGTGCAGTAGCGAAAAATGGTAAAGATGCTATTGAGAAAATGAAAGTCGTTTACCCTGACCTGATTATTACTGATATTAAGATGCCGGGACTTGATGGACTTGGGCTTATAAAATATATAAGAGAAAAGTTACAGGATAAAAACATGTCCTTTATTATACTCAGTGGTTATGATGATTTTGATTATGCAAAAGAAGCAATTAAATACAATGTTAGAAGCTATCTTCTGAAACCTATTGATGAAGAGGAGTTAATTGATATTTTAAAGAGTATAAATAATGAACGCCCCCAGGATAATGTCTTTGAATTTTTTTACAACAAAAGAGTTAGTGAATTCAATGAAAAATTTAATGAATTCAAGAGATTTGATGATTTAGTATATACCATACAAAATAATCACCAAGCACAAATAGAAAAGATTATTGAGATTTTATTTAATAATTTTGAGGAAATTAGCTTACATCCTAAACTAATTAAGATTCATCTTGATAATTTTATTATTAAAATATCCACAATTATCAATGATATGGGAGGAGCGATTGAAAATATAATTAAAAAACATAATCTATACGAGACAAATATTGTAAATTTAAATTTATTACAAAATAGATTGATAGCTTTTTCCAGGGAATGTGGAAATTATATTGCTGAGTTGAAACAATCATCTGGAATTATTAATAAAGTAAAGTGTTATATAAAAAATAATTATTCTAACAATCTTCGCCTGAAGGACATTGCCAGGGATTTTTATATTAATTCTGCTTATCTGGGTCAATTATTCAAAAAAGAGACAGGTATGAACTTCTCGCAGTATCTAAATGAAATTCGAATCGAAAAAGCCCGGAAGTTACTTGAGAGAACGGATTTACATATTTACCAGATAGCTAACCAGGTTGGCTATAAAAATTCTGATTATTTTATAATCAAATTTAAAGAAATTGAAAAATGTACTCCTATGGAATATAAAAGTCGATATACTCAATGATTTTGTACTAGTTCGATTCCCTAATTTGGTAAATAGTTAAGCAGGTAGTATATAATTATAAAATATCATCTCTGGAATTTGAGTCATTCCTATTTGGAAACATACCTTAATTGGTATGTTTTTTTTGCTTATAATAGCTAAAAATAAAAATAGCCGATTCCTCCCCGCCCATTAACATAGGAGAGGCTTTCTCGGCTACAATTCGGTAATTTTTTTGAAAAGATTCAAAAAAGAATAGATAAAATAAAAGGAATTTGAGAATTTATATAGAATAATATAATTATGACCAGGTACTAATAGTAGATAGTATAAGAAGATGCTATTAGCAGATATTATTATCAGATAATAATATCTGCCTATAATAACTGGTCTTAGAAGTGCATATAATATAATAGATACTTCATTAAGGGGGGATCTTCAAAATGAGTATTGATAATATGTCAGAGAAACTTATTTTTAAGGTAGAACGATGCAAGGGCTGTAAGCTATGTATAAATGTATGTCCTGTTAGTATATTGGAAATGTCTGATCAAATTAACCATAAGGGTTATCATCCAGTAAAGGTTTTTGATATTGAGAAATGTATTAGTTGTGGCTTATGTGCATTGGTCTGCCCGGATCTTGTTATTGAGGTTTATAAAGAAGAATAAAGAGGATAGAGTGGTTTAGTGATTAACAAGCTTTTTAATCTAGCCAGTTAGGTCTAATACAACGAATACAAGAAAAAAGAAATTGTATTGCTATAAAGGAGTGAAAAATTTGTGAAAAAGAAACTGATGAAGGGCAATGAGGCGATAGCTGAGGCGGCTGTTAAAGCTGGATGTAGGTATTTTTTTGGGTATCCAATTACTCCTCAAAATGCCCTTCCAGAATATCTGTCATATAGACTACCTGAAGTAGATGGAGTCTTTCTTCAGGCTGAAAGCGAAGTGGCAGCCATAAACATGGTATATGGTGCTGCCGGTGCAGGGGCAAGGGTTCTTACATCTTCATCCAGTCCAGGTATCAGTTTGAAAATGGAAGGCATATCTTATATAGCAGGAGCAGAACTCCCCTGTGTTATTGTAAATATCATGAGGGCTGGTCCTGGACTGGGAGGAATACAACCTTCACAGTCGGATTACTTTCAGGCTACCAAGGGCGGTGGTCACGGTGATTACCATATGACAGTACTGGCTCCCTCTTCAGTACAGGAAGCTGTCGAGCTTACGATGGAGGCTTTTGATATTGCAGATTATTATAGGAATCCTGTGATGATTCTGGGTGATGGAATTATCGGACAAATGATGGAACCTGTGACATTCAAAAAAGAAATCAAACCTGAAGAATTGCCTGAGAAAACCTGGGCTACTACAGGGGCTAAAAACCGCAAACCAAATATCATCAATTCTCTGATACTGGATACTGAAAAACTTGAGAAACACAATTTAGAACTTGAAGCGAAGTATAATGAAATGAAAGAAAAAGAAGTGAGAGTAGAAAAATATAGAATGGAAGATGCTGAACTTGCAATTGTCGCATATGGAACTATGGCGAGAATTTCAATTAGTGCTGTAGATATGGCCAGGAAACAGGGAATAAAGGTTGGATTAATAAGACCGATTAGTTTATTTCCTTTCCCGGAAAAAATCATCAGTAACACTACACTTGATATTAGAGCATATCTAACTGTGGAAATGAGTCTGGGCCAGATGCTGGAAGATGTCAGGTTAGCTGTAAACGGTGAAAGGCCTGTACACTTTTACGGCAGAGCTGGAGGTATGATACCAACCCCTGAGGAAATTTACTCTGAGCTGGAGAAAATCCATAAGAAATTTTCTCAGAAAGGAAGTGATCTAGAATGAAACCAATTGCTGTCCGTCCTGAGAGTTTAACTGATAAGGAATTTCATTACTGTCCCGGTTGTACACATGGTATTATTCACCGCCTGATTGCTGAAGTTGTGGATGAACTGGGTATAAGGGAAAAAACAATAGGTGTTGCTCCAGTAGGTTGTTCTGTACTGGCATATGAATACTTCAACTGTGATATGCAGGAAGCTGCCCATGGAAGAGCTCCTGCTCTTGCAACTGGAATTAAAAGGGTTCATCCTGATAAAACCGTTTTTACTTATCAGGGTGATGGAGATCTGGCTTCAATAGGTGTAGCTGAGATAGTACATGCAGCAAATAGAGGAGAGCTGATAACAACTGTATTTGTTAATAATGCTATTTATGGTATGACTGGCGGGCAGATGGCCCCAACCACACTCCTGAAACAGAAAACCACAACTTCTCAGGCTGGTAGAGCTGTAAATACTTCTGGTTATCCAATAAGGATGTCGGAAATGTTGAGTGTACTTGATGGAGCGGTTTTTATAGCCAGGGTTTCTGTTCATGACCCAGCCAATATACGTAATGCAAAAAAGATGATAAAAAAAGCCTTTGAGTATCAGTTGGCTGGCGAAGGTTTTACCATGGTTGAAGTTCTATCAACATGTCCGGTAAATTGGGGTATGAGCCCCGCTGATTCTTTAAACTGGGTTGCTAATAATATGGTAGAGATTTATCCACTTGCTGTCTATAAGGAGGTAGAATAGCTTGAAAGAGGAAATAATAATGGCTGGATTTGGTGGTCAGGGTATTATGCTGATAGGTAAATTGCTGGCTCATGCTGGAATGAAAAAAGGATATCAGGTATCCTGGATGCCTTCATATGGACCGGAAATGCGCGGTGGTACAGCTAATTGTATGGTAAAGATTTCTTCTGAAAGAATTGCTTCTCCATTTTCCTCCAGGGCTGATTCCATGATTATTATGAATATTCCCTCTCTGGAAAAATTTGAATCATATCTGAATCCCGGTGGTTCTATCTATCTGAATTCTTCCTTAATTAATAAAGGACTGGATCGTGAACACATACATGGGATACAGGCAAATCAAATTGCCAGAGAACTTGGAGAATCTAGAGCCGCTAATATGGTAATGCTGGGTGCATATATTGCAGACCATGGTTTTATTAATCTGGATACAATTAAGGATTCTTTGATAGAAATATTACCCGGTAGAAGGCATAGTCTGATATCGGTAAATATAGAAGCACTTGAATATGGAGCAGCTCTTCTTCAAAAAGTATAGTAAAAACTGCTGGAAAGATTCTTAGTGTAATAGAATTATAATCATTAAAAATAAAAATCCAGGATATTTTTTTGTATATAAAACCAGACTTTTTAGTAATTTGTCTGGTTTTTTCTTGTTTGATTACACTTTTTGTTTCAATTACTCGTTATATATAGAAATAAGAATAAAGGAAATAATTAAGTGTTATTGAATTATAATAAATATAATGAATTACTTTTCCGTGAATGATGTTAAGGCCAACCGGGCGTTAAGTGTATGTATCATCTCCGGAAGTTGAGCTTTTAATACTTAATCATAAGTATATTATTATGATAAAACACATTGCAGTAGAGGTGACCAGATGATAAATAAAAAACGTTTATTGAATCTTTTTCTGGAACTAGTACAGATCGATAGTGTATCAAAAGAGGAAAGGACTTTGGCCGATAGGATAATCCGTGAATTTGATCGGCTTGATCTGGTAGTAAGAGAAGATGATGCCGGGAATCATATAGGGGGTAATGCTGGTAATTTAATTATTGATATTGAAGGTGAACAGAGTATGCCCCGATTTTTACTTTCTGCTCATCTGGACAGGGTCGAACCCGGTCGTGGTATTGAGCCTGTAATTAAAGATGGTTATGTACTTACTAAGGGTGATACTGTGCTTGCAGGTGATGACCTGATAGGGGTTGCCGCAATAATCGAAGTCGTAAAAGTTCTTAAAGAGAATAAAGTAAAGCATCGACCAATGAAAATCGTTTTTACTGTTGCTGAGGAAATTGGTCTGCTGGGTGCCGGCGAGCTCGATATTAAAGAATTAGAGAACGTTGACTACGGCTTTGTTTTTGATGTAGATGGTGCAGTCGGGACAGTAGTGCATCAGGCACCAACTCAGCTTAAATTCAATGCAGTAATAAATGGAAAAGCTGCCCATGCAGGTATAGAACCATCTAAAGGTGTTGACGCAATAAAGATTGCCAGTATGGCTATTTCAAATATGAATTTGGGGCAAGTGGATGATGAGACAACAGCCAATATTGGAGTTATTAAAGGCGGGCGGGCAAGTAATATAGTGCCTGATATGGTTGAACTGGAAGGAGAAATAAGGAGTCATTCGGATAAATTATTGATTAAGCAACAAAAAGATATGCAGGAATTGATCGAGCGTTCCTGTAGTAAGTATGGTGGCATGGTGGACTATGATATTGAAGAAATATATTCTGGTTTTGCAATTCCCCCTGAAAGTGATATAATTAAAATTGTCGAAATTATAATAGAAGAACTGGGTCTTGATTTTGTTTTAAGTAAAAGCGGCGGTGGTAGTGATGCTAATATATTTAATAATACCGGTCTTATCTCATTGAATCTTGGTGTTGGTATGGAAAATGTTCATTCTACAGAAGAGAGGGTCAAAATAGATAACCTGAACCTTGTAGCAGAGTTTATATTAAAATTACTGATAAAGGAAACTAAAACCTGATGTATAGTCTTTCATATCAACAGGGAGTTGTTTTAGATATAATAGAGGAATTAAAGACTATTACTTTCTGCTGGGTGAAAATACCAGGAAAGGACAGATGCAAAGCCGTTAATTATAACAGGATTGCCGGGAAAATAAGTATTGGTGATCGGGTTATAGTGAATACTACAGCTGTTGAATTAGGACTCGGTACTGGAGGGTATCATTTTGTAATTTTAAATCTTTGTTATCTTAATGAGAAACTTGATGAACCAGAGAACTGTATCGACTATCAGGAATTCGCCGGACATATTATGAAATTAAGATATACACCAATGCAGTTCAGGACACTGGCAGTTGAAGAACAGTTGAGCGAATATCATCAGGAGATTAAAAATTTTGAGTCTCTGAATGGAAAGCCGGTTATTATTATTCCTTTACACAGCATGCTTGCGCCACTTGTCATAAGTTATAAGAAAAAATACCCTGATCGAAAAGTTTGCTATATCATGAGCGAAGGAGGTTGTCTGGCTATAGAGTTCAGCAATTCTGTTCGACAGCTATCTGATCAGGGATTTCTGGATAAAACTATTACCTATGGGAATTCATTTGGCGGTGATTATGAATCGGTCAATGTATTTACTGCTCTGATTGCTGCTTCAGAGATTGTAGGGGCAGATTTAATTATCATCGGTATGGGTCCAGGTATTGTGGGTACATCAACAAAATATGGTTATAGTGGTGTGGAAAATGCTTTTATAGAGAAAGCAGTAAGAGTTTTAAAAGGCAGGCCGATTATTGTACCCCGGATAAGTTTTGCCGATAAACGAAAGAGGCATAATGGAATTAGCCACCATAGTATAACATTACTGTCTGAATTGATTACTGATCCTGTGGAGCTGGCTTTTCCAGAAAATGAATATTTGAGAAAGCAGATTAAAAGATATGAAGAATTATCCAGACACAAAATAATTTTTTATTCTGAAGAAAAAATTAGCGAGATAGATAGTATATTGAATGAATCGGAATACGTTTTTAAAAGTATGGGGCGTATATATCAGGATGATCCATTATTTTTTATCACACCTGCCCTTTCTGTTTATTTAATTTGAGATGATTAAGGATGTAAATTAATAAATAAAGGAAGTAATATTCAGTTTAATATAAGATTTGATAAAAAGGGATTGGTTTGTAATAAACAGTCTGATAAATAGATTACTAAAAAGTTTTAGATAGAGGGATTTGCTGATAGAGTAAGTTACAGATATAGGAGGATTACATGGACCAGCAGGAAAAGACGATTTTATCAGAAGAAATTTATAATGGCAGGATATTAAAACTCAGGGTTGACCAGGTCAGTATTCCTAACGGAAATAAAGCAGAGCGAGAGATAGTTGAACACTCTGGAGGGGTATGTATACTTGCTCTTACTAAAAATAATAATATACTATTAGTAGAGCAGTTTAGAAAGCCGGTAGATGGAAATTTGTTAGAACTACCAGCAGGTAAACTGGAAAGAGATGAGGATCCTTTGGAATGTGCAAAAAGGGAGCTGGTAGAAGAGACTGGTTATCAGGCCGGTTCTATTGAGTATCTTTTTTCCTTTTATACCTCGCCAGGTTATAGTAATGAAATTATTCATTTGTATCAGGCAAAAGAACTGAAAGAGGTTGGTGTTGATCCTGATGAAAATGAGATAATAATAAATCATCAAACAAGCAAAAAGGATATATTAAACTTAATTAATAAGGGGAAAATAAAAGACAGTAAAACAATTATAGGGCTTCAGTATTATTTGTTGGGTGATAATGGTGCTTAAAGATTACCTTGTAGATTTGCATATTCATATTGGGGCAGGAAGAAATGGACAGGCTGTAAAAATCACTGCATCCAGAAAGTTGAATTTTGAAAATATATTAAAAGAATCTCTATATAATAAAGGACTAAATATGGTGGGGATTATTGATTGTGCTTCACCTGTGGTTATCAGCGATATGGAAAAGTTACTGGCATCCGGCGAAATGATAGAACTGGATGATGGAGGTACCAAATATGGAGACCTGGTAATAATTCCGGGGTCTGAGGTTGAAAGTAGAGAGAAGAATGGTGGTCAGGCACATTATCTGGCATATTTCCCATATCTAAAGAATATTAAAGATTATAGTGAGGTAATGAGTCAGTATATTAGCAATATAAATCTTAGTTCACAATCAACAGGACTGACAGGTAAAGAGATTCTGCAGATTGTGGAATTTCACGGTGGTGTTCTAATACCTGCTCATGTATTTACACCATATAAGAGTTTCTATGGGCGCTCATTCAAAAGCTATAAAGAGGTTTTTTCTGATGAAGAATGGGATAGAATACCGGCAATAGAGTTGGGATTAAGTGCTGATACACATCTGGCTGATTTTATGGAAGAACTTGAAGATAAAACCTTTATCAGTAATTCAGATGCCCATTCACTTATAAAAATTGCTAGAGAGTATAATATGATAAGAATGAAAAGCCTGAGTTTTAGGGAGTTTATCTATGCATTGAAACGGAAAAAGGGTAGAAAGGTAGTAAAGAATTTTGGTCTTGACCCCAGGCTTGGGAAATACCACAGGTCATATTGCCCTGAATGTGAGAAAAATTTTCCTCAAAAATTCCCGGTCCTTAAATGTCCTGAATGTGGAAAACAGGATATAGTGATAGGTGTAAAGGATCGTATTCTGGAGATAAGTAATAATAGGGGTTCTATATCACCTTCTTGTCGTGGGGATTATATGTATCAAATCCCATTAAGTAATATTCCAGGTATAGGTAAGAAAACATATCAAAATTTACTTGAGGAATTTGGTACAGAAATGAATGTGCTTCATCAGACGAAGGCAGATGATCTGCTGAAAATTGTTGATAAAAATATTAGAGATAGAATTATAAAGGCTCGTTCCGGTAATATAGAAATTAGAGATGGTGGAGGTGGCCATTATGGTAAAGTTATGGGTTAAAACACTCAGTACAACATATAATGCCTCTGGGGCGGCAGCAGCTGCCAGACAGGGCAATATTGTCATGATAGTTGATGTAATCGATATGTCGACTACAGCTGAGGCGGCTATTGAAGCAGGGGCTATAAGTGTACTGGGTGCCAGTCCAGATCATCATACCGTACCTGTATCTGTTAATCCAGAGAAGATTGGCTATTATGGAGGCAAAAAAGCCTTGAAATTTGATACTGGAGTTATTATAGCTGCTGAACCCAGATTGATTGATAAAGAAAATGACAGGTTAAATGAAATACAGCAAGTGATAAAAGGTGTTGAACGGGCTGGTGCTATGCTTGAGGAAATAGTACCAAATATTGGGAGAGAGGTAGTTGAATTGACCGATTTTAAAAACAGGGTACTGATTATTGTCAGTCCTTCTGGTGGAGCTGCCTATGATGCTGCCTATAACTATGGCGCGCCTGAGGTAATCACAGGAACAGTTGCCCGTACAAATGAGCGTAAGGGAAGTCTGACAGCAGCATCTGCTGCACAGCGTGCTGTGGAAAGTGCGTTGAAATTGAAAAGGGGTATTACTGTGGTGGCAGCCAGTTCAAATTCCATGGAAGATGTCCAGGGAGCTCAGTATATCTGTCAATTAATTATGAATAACGGTTTTTTAAATATGGATATATAGTGTGTATATCTTGTCCCCCTGATGCATAGATATTAAAGTATGGGAAATATTTTTTATTTTTGTATCAGGGGGATTTCTATGAATAAATTTATTCACGATAGACTGCCGCTTTTTACATTTGTCATTATAATATTTGTTTTGGGGATAAGTTTTGGTGCTATAGCAGTCAAGACTGTTGACTACAGTATAAAAGAAAATGTTTTTACCTATTTTAACAATTTCATGCAGGGTTATGAAAAGATAGAATATAATCAGGCAAGTATAGTAGGCGAGAGTATTAAATTTAATTTATTGAGTATCATAATAATCTGGGCTTTTGGATTATCAATGATTTTAATGCCGCTACTTACGGTACTGATATTTTTCAAGGGTTTTGTTCTGGGATTTACCGTAGGTTTCCTGGTAAGTGAATACAGCTTTAAAGGGATTTTAATTGCTCTGGCAGCTATTTTTCCGCAGAACATTATTATTATCCCTATTTATATTCTTTCCTGTGTAATGGCAATAAGCCTAAGTATCAAAATATTTGAATACTACCGCGGCCGTGAAAAGGTAAGTTCTGAAGACTTAATGTTGTATTCGGTGGAGATAGGTATTTTAGCCTTTGTTATGCTCCTGGCTTCTCTGGTAGAAACATATATTAGCCCATTTTTATTAAAAGTTCTTTTGCGGTTTATCTAGAAGTTAGGACCTGAACAATGATAAGATTTAATTTGAAATTTATTATATTTATGATATACTAATAATAGTAATAAATACTGATAAAGGAGATGATGTTTATATGAAATATCGTAATTTAGGAAAAAGTGGATTAAAAATTAGTGAAATTAGTCTGGGGAGTTGGCTTACATATGGTAATTCAGTTGAAAAAGAGCGAGCTGTTAAGACTATAGATAAAGCCTATGACCTTGGTATCAATTCATTTGATACTGCCAATGTTTATGCACAGGGCGAGGCGGAAAAAATAGTTGGTCCAGCTTTGAATAAGTATCCCCGTGATTCTTATGTACTTGCTACCAAAGCATACTGGCCCATGGGTGATGGACCTAATGATAGAGGGTTGTCCAGAAAACATATCTATGAGCAAGTAAATCAGAGTCTTAAGAGATTGAATCATGATTATGTAGATATTTTTTATTGTCATCGCTTTGACCAGGATACACCTCTGGAAGAGACCCTGAGAACTATAGATGATATGGTGCGTCAGGGCAAAGTGCTTTATGTGGGTGTCAGTGAATGGACTGCTTATCAGATTGTAGAAGGGCTGAGAGTACAGGATAAGTTTTTGCTTGATCATATTGTAGTAAATCAACCTATTTATAATTTATTTAATAGATATATAGAAGATAATGTTGTACCTACAGTATTGAATAACGGCCTGGGCTTAGTTGTATTTTCTCCTCTAGCACAGGGGTTGCTGACAGGTAAATACAGGAAGGGCCAGGAAATCCCTGAAGATAGTAGAGCTGCAGATCCAGACTCAAATGCGTGGATTAAGGATATGCTTACTGAAGAAAATCTTGAGAAAGTTGAGCAGCTTATTAAAATTGCGGATGATTTAGATATCTCAATGCCTCAGTTATCATTGGCCTGGATTCTGCACCAGCCTGGGATAAGCAGTGCTTTGATAGGGGCAAGTAAGCCTGAGCAGGTCGAAGAAAATGTAAAAGCTGTAGATGTAGAATTATCAGATGAATTGTTAGATGAAATAGAAGAACTTATGTCCTGAAATTAGAAAAGTAGAGAATTAGTATTATCTACCCTCTGCAATATGCAGAGGGTTGTATTGTTCTTATGGTTAACCAGGCTTTATGCATAAAATTTAACTGCGAAGTTTGAGTATTTTAGTTATATTTGTTAATTAAAGTGTATCTGGAATATTTTTAGATATCTGATTCTGGACCAACTAACTTGATTATGCTATAATATTAATGTCTGAATAAATACATAATTTTTTGAATAATTTACTTATATATGGAAAAGAAGGAGTGGTAGCAATGATAAATCCATTACTGGAGAAATATGCAAAGGTACTTGTGAATTACTCACTGGGGATAAAAAAAGGGGATTCTCTAATAATTCAGGGTAATATGGTAGCCGAACCCCTAATTAAGGCGGTCTATAAAGAGTCTGTAATAGCAGGAGCTCATCCAATTGTTAAGGGAGAATTTCAGGGACAGGACGAGATATTCTATAATTACGCCTCAGAGGAACAACTTGATTATCAATCGCCTTTTAATAAGTATCTTATTGAAAATCTGGATGCGCGAATATATATACTTGGAAATTATAATACAAAATCTTTGACTAATGTAGATCCTGAAAAAATGAAAAAGAGGAGCCTTGCAAACAGAGAAATAATGGAAATATCGATGAAAAGAGCTGCAGAGGGTGGTCTCAGGTGGAATATCTGTCAGTTTCCGACCCTCGCGGATGCACAGGAAGCCAGTATGTCTCTTGAAGAATATGAGGAATTTGTATTCAAAGCTTGTCATCTTGATAAAGAAGACCCGGTGGCTTACTGGGAGGAATTCGGAAGTAGGCTGGAGGAGATTGCAGATTATTTAAACAGGATAGAAAGCATTCATTTTAAATCAGAAGATACAGATATTAAATGTAAGGTAAAAGGAAGAACCTGGGTTGCAGATAAGGGTAAAGAAAATTATCCTGGCGGTGAGGTGTTTACAGGACCAATAGAAGATTCTGTAGAAGGCCATATTCGCTTTTCATTTCCCGGTATATATCAGGGTAAGGCTATAGAGGATATCAGACTTACCTTTAAAAACGGGAAAGTTGTAGAGGCTTCGGCAGCCAAGGGTGAGGAACTCCTTCATACTTTGCTCGAAACTGATGAGGGTTCAAGATATGTTGGAGAAGTAGCTATTGGATGTAATAAAGGTATTC
>JBKGXW010000060.1:0-14228 GCA_046546395.1 Halanaerobiales bacterium | reverse complement strand
TTTTTTCATTCAGGCAGTTAGACTAGACCTTGATAATTTCAATGAAAACACCTACAAAGATATTCATCTGTCCTGTATGGGTAGTGCCTGGATGGTTTTAGTACAGGGATTTGCCGGTATGAGAAATTATAATGGTCACTTACATTTCAACCCCTATTTACCAGAAAAATGGGAAAATTATCAGTTTCATATAAAGTTCAGGGGCAGTAAATTAAGAATTAGAGTAGATAAAGATCAAGTTTTTTACCAACTAATATCAGGAGAGGTATTGAAAATTATCCATAAAGGGGAAGAGATCAGTGTTGATCAGGTAGGAATACGTATTAAATAAAATAAATTATTATAAAAATGAAAATTTTTTAAAAAATGAAGGATTTTTTAAAGTTATGAATAATATAAATATATAAGAGGTGGTATTTTTTTGCCGCCAAATACAACCGGTTGCATAAATCAGTTACATATGAAAGAAAACTGTATCAGAACAATATCAGAGGAATAGCTGGCTTAAGCGACTGGTTAAGAAAACTAATAAGGAGGAAATGAAATGAGTAAGAGATTATTAGTTGTATCTTTGTTGGCATTAGTTCTGGTATTAAGTAGTGTTACAATGGCTAGCGATGTTACGGTAATGGGTGTCTGGGGCGGTGCTGAACTGGATGCCTTTAACAAAGTAATTGAGGCCTTTGAAGAAAAGACTGATCTTGACGTAGAATTTGAGGGCACTAGAGACTTACCTACTGTAATAACAACACGCCTGGAGGCAGGTAATCCCCCGGATGTTGTTGCTCTTCAGGGCCTGGGCATGATTACTGATTATGCCAGTGAAGGTAATCTGGTTGACCTGAGACAATTCCTTGATGTAGACAAGATTAGAGAAAATTACGGTCAAACCTGGATAGATCTGGGCAGTTATGAAGACGGCCTATATGGTCTATATATATCTGCAGATGTTAAGAGTTTTGTATGGTATAACCCCAGAGTGTTTTCTATAAAAGGATATGAGATTCCTGAAACATGGCAGGAAATGCAGGAATTAGAAGCTAAAATGGTAGCTAACGGAGATGTTCCATGGTCTGTTGGTCTGGAATCTGGAGCAGCAAGCGGCTGGCCAGGAACTGACTGGATTGAAGACATCATGTTGAGAACTGCCGGCCCAGAAGTATATGATGCCTGGGTTAACCATGATATACCATGGACAGATGAAAGAGTCAAAAGGGCCTTTGAAATATTTGGTGACATAGTTCGTGATTCAGACATGGTCTGGGGTGGACCAGTTGCCGTAGTCTCTACTAACTTTGGTGAAGCTGCCAATCCATTATTTACTGACCCTCCACAGGCATATATGCACCGTCAGGCCAGCTTTATAACTAGTTTTATCAAAGAAAACAACCCCGACATGGAAGCAGGTCAAGACTTTGACTTCTTCCCATTCCCTGAGATTGATGAAGAACATGGTACTCCTGTTCTTGGTGCAGCTGATATGCTGGCAATGATGAATGATACAGAAGAAGCAAGAGAATTCATGAAATTCCTGGCTTCAGCTGAAGCCCAGTCAATCTGGGTTGGGGAATTAGGCAAGATAGGTATTAATAAGAATATCGACCCTGCTGTTTATCCTGACGATCTTACAAGACAGATGGCAGAAGTTCTACAGGATGCTTCGGTATTTAGATTTGATGGTTCTGACCTGATGCCGGCAGCTGTTGGTTCTGGTGCTTTCTGGACTGGTGTAATGGATTATGTAAATGGTGCTGATCTGGATAGTGTACTTGAATATATTGAAAGTGTTGCTGATGAAAGCTATACATCAGGTGCAGCAACTGACTAGGAATAGTCCATCGATAGAAATGAAATATACTATAAACAAGTAAATTAAGTTGCAAATTAAGGGGAGGCCCTGGAATTCAGGGCCTGCCCGACTAATTAATTTTAGAAATAAATATATATAATGATTCTTAAAATATGCAGGAGTCATGGATGATGGAATGCTATTTTCGCGAGCAGGTGTAGTAGGTGGAACTAATAGCAGGTGAAAGAAATTGATTACTTTGTACATAATTAAAACGGCTGTAAAGCCAGGTTGTTTAAAAAGGAGTGATTCCTGATGAGAGTCGAAAAGAAAAAACGTTATATAGCTCTTTTTGTAGGGCCTGCTCTTCTATTTATTTCATTTTATCTTTTATATCCATCCATTCATACGATTGTGCTGAGTTTTATGGGAAGAAGGTCAGAAAATTTTGTAGGACTGCAAAATTATATCTATGCCTTTACTTCAAAAACAATGTTAATTGCTTTCAGAAACAATCTTCTCTGGCTGATATTTTTTACCGCTTTAACTGTAGGACTCGGGTTATTATTTGCTATTCTGGCTGACCGGGTAAAATATGAGCAGATTGCCAAGTCAATTATCTTTATGCCTATGGCTATTTCCTTTGTGGGTGCAGGTGTAGTCTGGAAATTTATCTATAATTATAAACCTATGGGGTCTTCTCAGATTGGACTTTTAAACCAAATTATGGTTTTGTTTGGGCTCGAGCCCAAAGGATGGCTGTTGCAAAGCCCCATAAACACCTTTGCCTTGGTCTTTGTTGGAGTCTGGATCTGGACCGGCTTTTGTATGGTAATACTGTCAGCAGCTTATAAAGGAATACCGAAAGAACTGATGGAAGCCGGTAGAGTAGATGGAGCAGGTGAATGGCAGATATTCCGTCATATTATATTCCCATCTATGAAACCAACCATTGCTGTGGTGGCCACAACGATGATTGTTAATGTACTGAAGATATTTGATATTGTATATGTAATGACAAATGGTAACTTTCAGACAGAGGTTATTGCCAATAGAATGTATAAAGAAATGTTCCAGTACAGGAATTTTGGCCGATCCAGTGCCATAGCTGTAGTACTATTTATGCTTATTGTTCCTGTAATTGTTATTAATATCAAGCGTATGAGGGGAGATGAGGGTTGATGACTAAGATAAAGTTACCCCGGGTTTCTTTAAATCTCATAATTATATTTTTTATGTTAGTATGGATTCTTCCGACAATAGGTTTATTAATTACATCTTTCCGCCCTGCTGGAGTAGTATCAACAAGCGGCTGGTGGACAGTCTTTAATAGCCCTTTAAAATTCACACAGTATACTCTGGAAAATTATAAAGATGTTTTAACTACTGGCGGAATGGCTACTGCTTTTAGAAACAGTTTTATCATCTCAATTGTCGGAACACTTCTACCGGTTATACTGGCATCGTTTGCAGCCTTTGGTCTTTCCCGTATCAAGTTCAGGGGCAGGAGTTTTGCTTATGGTCTGATGGTAAGTTTATTGGTAGTACCACTACAGCTTACCTTTATACCGATCCTTAGGCTCTATAATATGATGGGTTTATCAGGATCATTTGCCGGACTATGGCTTGCTCATGCCGGATATGGTCTGCCTTTTGCCGTGTTTATGCTTTTTAATTTCTTTAATTCATTACCAGATGATCTTTTTGAGGCAGCATATATAGATGGAGCATCACTCTGGACGGCATTCTATAGACTGGCTCTTCCTTTATCAGTTCCGGCCCTGGCCTCACTGGTTATATTCCAGTTTCTATGGGTCTGGAATGACCTACTGGTAGCCTTAATCTACCTGGGTGGTTTTCGTAGTGTAGCACCACTGACAATGAGGCTAACAAGTCTTGTAGGATCCTATGGGCAGAGCTGGCATCTTCTAACTTCAGCAGCCTTTATCTCTATGTTTGTACCTATAATAATCTTCTTTTCACTCCAGAGATATTTTGTGCGCGGAATACTGGCAGGTTCTGTAAAAGGTTAGATGAGCATAGATGCCTATAATTTGAAGGATTTTGTAGATTGAGCTAGAAAGTATTTAAAAGGTGATAAATAATGGGAAAAACAACTATGAAAGATATAGCAAGAGAGATCGGTGTTTCCAAGTCAACAGTTTCCAGAGCCCTGGCCGATGACCCCAGGGTTAATGAAGATACCAGGCAAATAATCAGAGAGACTGCCAGGAGAATGAATTATCAACCACATAAGGCAGCCCAGGCCCTGGCAAATAAAAACACTAAAGTTATCGGAATTCTCTTTCCCCGCTTACCCCGTACAATATCTGACCCTTTCTTCCTGGAATTTTTGCAGGGTGTGGGGGATGTTGCAGTGAGCAATGGTTATAGTTTAAACCTTTATAATGAACACCTGGATAAAGAAAACAAACTGGACGAAATCTTTCATAGACACAATGTAGATGGTATTATCCTTACTGAGCCGAAGTTAAATGATTTCAGGATAGTACATCTCAAAAAGGAGGGCTTACCCTTTGTTTTTCTGGGTAACCCTATGGGGGATAAGGATATCTACTGGGTAGACACAGACAATCAGCTTGGTGCTTATAAAGCAGTAGATTTCCTTATTAATTCAGGTCATAAAAATATTGCAACAATTACTGGCGACCTGGATTTGGTAGCCGGTCGATACCGACTACAGGGTTATAAAGATGCCCTTCAGGAGAAGGGTTTAGAGCTAAAGTCTGATTTAATTGTAAATGCTGATTTTACTCAGGAGGGAGCCTATCGGGCTGCTAAAAAATTACTAAATAGATCAGTTGAAGTAACGGCCATTTTTGCTGCCAACGATTTAATGGCCCTTGGTGTACTAAAAGCCTTAAAGGAATTTAAAGTAAAGGTTCCTGGAGATATTGCACTTATGGGATATGACGGTGTTCAGATAGGTGAATTTATAGAGCCGCCACTGACTACCATTTATCATTCGGGTAAAAAAATGGGAGAGATTGCAATGGAACTCCTATTGAAAAATATACAGGGGGAGAAAGTAGACAAGAGACATGTTTTGATAACTCCTGAACTACTGGTTAGAGGTTCTGTTTGAAGATTCCTTTCAATTTTTTCTCAAACTCTTCAATGGTATAGTTCTGGTAGGTATCCAGAAGGGCAAGGACTTTATCAAACTCATCCTCACTGATTTTATTTTTTTCATATAGTCTTTGATATGCATTGGTAAAGGCCAGAACAAGTTTTAGATCAAGCTGCTCCATCCTCATTGGTTTTTTATCAGGCATTAGGTATTGACGCCTCCAGTGATAAATTTTCCGGATCAACAAAGCGGACAAATTCATCTTCAAAATACAACTTAATAGCACCGGTCTGTCCGGTCCTCTGTTTTGCGATGATAATATCGGTGTCTCTTTCAGTACCTTCCTCGATAGCTTTCTCCCTGGCGGCAGCACTAGTATGGGCATGACGGTAGAGGAAGACAACACCATCGGCAACCTCCTCAATATTACCCGAGTCCCTCAGGTCAGAAAGTACAGGACGCTTGTCCTGTCGACTTGTAAAACTACGACTGATTTGGGATATGAGGATGATAGGTACCTCCAGTTCAGATGCCAGGTTCCTCAACTGCAGCACAATTTGACCGACAGCCCTGGCTGTATTATGCATTTGATCCTCTGGTAACTGTATCATCTGCAGATAATCGATAACTACAAGGCCCAGATAGCCCATCTGTGATTTAAACTTCCTGAGACGTGCTCTGATCTGAGCAACATTTAGACCCCTTTCATCAGAGATAACTAGCGGAAGTTCATGGAGATTGTCCAGTGCTTTGGATATCCTTTTATCTTCCTCATCATTGGTTTCACCCTGGCTGTACTTCCATGCATTTACACCAGCTTCCTGTACGATCATCCTGTCTACAACCTCCTGTGCATCCATCTCCAGACTGATAACAGCACAGGGTACATTTCTCTTAATAACATTTTTTACAACATTAATTGCAAAGGCTGTTTTACCCATACTTGTCGAGGCGGCAATAACGTTTAAATGACCTTTCTTGAATCCACCAATGAGATTGTCCAGGGAGAGGAAACCGGTTCTGAGTCCGGTATCAGCCTCGTTATTCCGGCGGTTAACATAGGCCTGGAAAGATCCCAATAGGGCTTCTTCCATCATAAAAATATGTTTTTCAGTATCTGTATTTTCATTTGTTGCTTCAAAGATAATTTCCTGGGCCCTTGCCTGATAATCAGCTATCGGTAGGTCACTATTTTCTACCAGATCATTTAGCTTTTGTGAAGCTTTATAGAGAAGCTGCTTCTGATAATTCGATTTCATTATTTCAACTGTAGGTTTTAATTCATCTATGGTATTAAAGCCTGAAGTAAGCCTCTCAATGGTCTCCTCAGGGTTTTTGATAATTCCATCTTTTTTCATCTTGAGGAAGAGTTTTGTACGGGAAATCTGGTTGTCCTGCTGGAACTGTTCCAGTAATATCTCAAAAATCATCTGTGCCTGGGGATCTAGAAAGTGTTTCATCTCCAGGGAGTCAGCCACATCATCAATTACCTCTGGATACTGTAGTAGAATACCCAACAGCTGGAATTCTGTATTCCTGTTATTTAATTTCTGTATTAATTTTTCATTAGTTGCCATAATATACACCCCTCAAACTTTTCTTCAAAAATCCCTGTCGTTCACTATATTTTAGAATCCCGGTTTTCTACTATTCTTCAAAATCCCAGATCAGATCATCCCAATTAGAATTACCACTTTTCTTTCCTGATTTCTCTACTCCTGTTTTTTTCACTGTAGCAGAGGATTTCTTTAAACATGGATGCGATTTCTTAGCAGTATTTTTATTTACATATGTCTGATTATATTTACTTAAATTATTTTCTTCTAACAATTGCAAGGCCTGATCTGGGTTGCGGACCTTTCGTTTTTTCATCGGGTTGATAAAATTATCTTCTATATACTTTAGAGAAGGCTGTCCATCCTTCTTGCGGCGGATAGCCTGATTAATTGCAAGCTTAACAATCTGAGAGCTGAGAGAAAACCCTTCATTCAACCACCTGCTGAATGTTTCCATATGTACAGGCTTAATGTTTTGCCATTGATCAAGACCATATATCCTGGCTATATCTCTTACCTCTCGATACAATTTATCATGGTATTTCAGATCTTCGTAATCCTTTAAATCTTTCTGATACCAGTCATCTATTATCCCTTTCAGATAGTGGAGGGCCTTTTCTGGTGGATTGTTGTACTTTTCCAACCACTTGTTAACCCTGCGGATTAGTTCTTTAATCATATCAGAGTCAAAGTCCTCCAGCCATTGATTTATATTGTTTTCCAGGATACCTATATTTTCTGAAGGAGGCACAAAAGTCAATATTGCCTGAAAGAGTTCAGACCTGGAAGGCTGCGAAATCGCCAGTATATTCTCTCTGATTTCACGCTGGTCGTAGTAGATGTGATTATTATTGTTTTCAGTATGGGTAACTTTACTTTTCTTATTAGTACTGCGGTTTTCGTTATTTCCTTTTTCTATATAAGACTCCTGCTTTTGAGAACTGATATCTGTATTACTTTCTTGACGGTCAGCATCTCTAAAATCAGTTTCAGACCTATAATCCTTTTCTTCGGGGTTAAAGTCTTTCTGGTCAGAGTCGATTTCCTTCTGATTTCTCAGATTTTTACTCAAATTGTGGAGTTTAATCTTTATCTGGTAGGTATAGTCCCCATCCCTTTTACGGGAGAATTCTATTATATCATGTTTCTCCAGGAATATTAAGCTATCTTTTATATCATTAACACCATAAGTATCATGGATATAGCTGGAAATAATCGTTGGGTTTGTTTCAATAATATCACGCTCATTAGCATGAGTTATCAAATATAGAAAGATGGAAAGGGTAGCTCCAGGAAATTGTAGCAAGAAGCCCTGGTCAATAGCACAATTTCCTATCTCAATTGAGCGCTTACACTTATTGGTTGAAATTGCAGTTTTTTGCTGTTGCTTTATAAATAAATTATCAGTCATCCAGATCTCCTTCTTTCTTAACTGTAATATTCTTGATAAGCAGGCTAAATCCTTCTTAATGTTTAGCGAAATTATATATGATTAACTAGGATGCCTGTGTTAATTTCTTTTAGGGCTGTAATAACAGTGCTAATAGTGGTGAACTTTTTGCCCAGGGATAATTTAAAGTTAATTAGGTTATTTACTTATTGAGCCTCTATTATTGCAGAAATTTGTCGGTTGTTGTAGAATGTTAAATGTATTACTTATGAATACCAGTATACCTGGCAATAATAGTATTATATAACTGGTAAAAATAGCAAATCTATACCTGACCAGGTTTTCTTTATAAATTACAGCCAGTTAATATTATTAAGGCTCTATAAGTATGTAGATATAAGAATTTATCAACCCCAGAAAATAAATTAAGAGAATACTGAAAGACATATCAGAAAATTTAATGAGGAGGAAGAATATAAATGCCGAAAAATAGTTATCGCCAGCGGCGTATTGTCCGGGGGCTCTGCCCCAGTTGTGGTGAAAAAAATGACCGTGATGGATATTATTGTAGTACCTGTCTTAAAAAACATAATGAGAAAGCTCGTAATTGGGCTGAAAGGAAACGGCTTGACAAGGTCTGCCCCAGTTGTGCCGGGGAGCTTGATACAGATGCTTCAGTCTGCCAGTCCTGTCTTGATGAGATTGCAAAAGAGGCAAGAAAAAGGAGAGAAGCGAGAAGGAAAGAGGGCCTGTGTATTAGCTGTGGGAAAGTATCAGTAAAAGGCAGTGAATTTGTTATATGTGAAGATTGTCTCGATAAGAAAAGGGAACAGAAACAGGAGGTTTACAATCAGAGGAAGGAAGAAGGCCTCTGCCCACAGTGTGGCGGCGAGAACAATACAGATTATATTATCTGTGAGGACTGCCGGACCCGCCGTAAGGAATACTACTATGCTCAGAAAGAAACTATTAAGATTATTAATCCAGAGCAACGTATTGTACGAGAATAGAAAATAGCAGAATATATCAGGATTGTCTTTACAAAACCCTCTTTCTTCTTCTGTTAAAGGATGTTATACTATAGATGAATAATCTTATATAGAATTCCATATAGCATCATTGAATCATGGTGAAACTGGTAATACCAATTTGTTCTGAAGAAACCCGGTATATCAGCTATATCTATAATTCATGCAAACATTAAAAGAAAGGAAGAATATAATCATGAGCAAAAAATTATTTATACTTGTTGTACTTGTCTCTCTCTTATCCTTAACATTTCTACTGGGCTTCAGTAGTGGTGAAAATAATGTAGATGAAACAGAGGCGATTACTGAGGTAGTTAATAATTATACCCTGGCCTATGAAAACAGTGACCAGGAATTACTTGCTTCAGTCATAATACCGGAAGATTCTATCATAGTCAGTCATCAGTTCCAGGAACAGGAAGCCGCACAGACTGAACACAACAGTATAGATGATTATCTTTCCGCTATTAGTAGTAATACATCTGGTGTGTTATTTAAAGAATGGAACATCAATGATCGTGAGATAACTGTAGAAGGCGATACAGCTGCAGTAAATAGTAATTTTTACGGATACTCTACTATAGCAGATTCTGGTTATATTGAAGCTGAAGGGACTCTTATACTGCATTTAAGTAAGGTAAATGAAAGCTGGTACATTGATGCTTTAGAATTAAAAGGTATGGTAGAGGACTACTCTGTAAATATTTTCATGTTAACACATACAAATCAGACTTTGAAATACTTTGGTATGGAATAGAAGAGAACTATTAGTATAATATGTTTGTTTTAATACGTTAAAAGAAGCCCCGCGGAAGCGGGGCTTTAATAATGAATGCAAATACTACATGTATGCATAACATTTCCTACTTTGCTGAACTGACAGTAATATTGCCACACTGATCACAACTTCCCTGTTTTCAACTTATCCTTGACATTGAGGTCGCCTTTTGCTAAGATTATAACGGAATGTAGAAGAGAGTAGAAGCCCTGAAGATACTGTATATTATAATGTAGTAGATATACTATCATCTGAAATAGTATAAAAAGTAAATAGAGATCTAAATAATTATTGCAGAAGAGTATATAGTACTAAAGCTGTAGAAGGGTAAAAAGAAAATAAGGAGAGATTTTTATTGATTAATCGTTATAGTCTACCGGAGATGAAGCAGGTTTGGAGTGAGGAGAATAAGTATCAGATCTGGCTGGATATTGAGATGGCTGCCTGTAAAGCCTGGTCGCAGCTAGGAAAGATTCCAGCTGATCACTTAGAAAAAATCGAAAATAACATTAAGCTTGATGTTGACAGGATAAAGGAGATCGAGAAGGTCACCAGACATGATATCCTGGCATTTGTAGAGGGAATAAATGAAACCCTCGGTAATGAGTCCAAATACATACATATGGGATTAACCTCCTCAGATGTGAAGGATACAGCCCTGGCAGTTCAGATGAAGCAGGCTGTAGAAATTATTATTAAAGATTTGAAAGTGCTAAAAGACCAGCTGGCTGACGAAGCTCTCAAGCATAAAGAAACCATTATGATAGGACGTACTCATGGTGTACACGGGGAACCGGTAACCTGGGGGTTGAAATTGGCTGTCTGGTATAAAGAGATTGAAAGACATATAGATAGGATGGAAAGGATAAAGGATGTAGTTGCAACCGGGCAGATGTCTGGAGCCGTAGGAACCTATGCCAGTATCAATCCCAGGGTTGAAGAAATAGTCTGTCAGGAACTGGAACTTGAGCCTGCAGCTGTATCCAACCAGATACTGCAGAGGGATCGCCATGCTGATCTGATGAATAACCTGGCACTGATAGCAGCCTCCCTGGAGAAATTTGCAACAGAGATACGCAACCTGCAGAGGACTGACATACTGGAGGTTGAAGAGGGATTCCGCAAGGGGCAGAAGGGTTCATCAGCTATGCCCCACAAGAAAAACCCTATTGTCTGTGAAAGGATTTCCGGTCTGGCCAGGGTGGTAAGGGGGAATGTAATCCCTGCACTGGAGAATATCTCACTCTGGCATGAAAGGGATCTGACCCATTCATCTGTTGAAAGGGTAATAATCCCTGATAGTACCATACTGGTCAACTATATGATCAACAAATTCATCATGGTCATGAAGGAACTGGTGGTAAATCAGGATAGGATGAAGGAAAATCTGAACAGGACCCATGGATTGATTTTCTCTCAGAAGGTCATGCTGGCACTGGTAGATAAAGGACTTACCAGGGAAGAAGCCTATGAACTAGCTCAGAGCAACGCCCTGGACGCCTGGGTAAAACGCTGTAGCTATCAAGACCTAGTCAAAGGGGATAAAAAGGTAACAGATTTACTCAGTGAGGAAGAGATAGAAGACATATTTGATTACAGGTCTTTCCTGAATGAGATAGATTATATATATCAGAGGATAGGACTCAAAGGAGAGGGGGATGCTCAGACCTCTTAAACAGGTCTGGGATAAAAGTATATGGCAAATAAAATTGTAATAGGCACACAGTGGGGAGATGAAGGAAAAGGCAAGATCACAAATATGCTTGCTCAAACCGCTGATGTAATAGTTCGCTTTGGTGGTGGAAACAATGCCGGACATACAGTTATTGTAGGTGATGAAAAGTTTGAATTACACCTGATACCTTCAGGGATACTTTATTCTGAAAAGCAGAACATGATCGGTAATGGTGTTGTCATAGATCCCGAAGCCCTGGTGGAAGAGATGTTAATGGTAGAAAGAAGGGGTGTATTACTTGATAATTTGTATATCAGTGAAACAGCCCATGTAATCATGCCATACCATCGTCTACTGGATAGGCTTGAGGAAGAAAGAAAAGGAGATTCAAAGATAGGTACAACAGGTAAGGGTATTGGCCCTGCCTATACCGATAAGATAGCCAGAAGGGGTATACGGATTATAGACACCCTTGATAAAGAGCGATTTTATCGTAAACTTAGTAGTACTCTGGATTATCAAAATCTTATACTGGAAAAGGTCTACGGCTTTGCCCCTATGGATGCTGAAGAAATCATTGAAAAGTATCAGGAATTTATAGATAAACTTCGTCCTCATGTAAGAAATGTTTCTCTCTTACTGGAAGAGGCCCGTAGTAAAGGCAAAAAAATATTCTTTGAAGGGGCACAGGGGACCCTGCTTGATGTGGATTATGGTACCTATCCCTTTGTAACCTCATCAAATCCAACAGCTGGAGGAGTATGTACAGGTTCAGGCGTAGGGCCAACTCGCATAGATGATGTTATTGGCGTTGCCAAAGCCTATCTGACCAGGGTAGGGGAAGGCCCATTCCCGACTGAACTTGATAATGATATGGGCGAATATCTAAGAGAAAAGGGGCATGAGTATGGTGTGACAACCGGCAGGCCGAGACGCTGCGGTTGGTTTGATGTACCGATCATAAAACATGCCTTCAGGGTAAATGGCCTGACAGAGATTGCCCTGACCAAACTAGATGTATTAAGCGGTATGGAAGAAATAAAGCTTTGTACTTCCTATGAATATAAAGGGGCAACATTGGCTGAATTCCCGGTAGAAAATGAAATACTATCAGATTGTGTGCCGATTTATAAAACAATGTCTGGCTGGCAGGAAGATATCACAGGGGTTACTGAATATGATGACTTACCCGATGCAGCAAAAGAATATGTAAACTTGATAGAAGAACTAACAGGGGTATTTGTAAGTGTTATAGGAACAGGTCCTGAAAGAGAAGAGGCTGTAGTAAGATAGATAAAAAGGAATGTAATACGGATGTAGAAAAGAAAAAGGGCCGTAAGATAGAGGCATCAAGAATAATGAGTCCAATACCCTCTTATACGGCCTTATCTTTATCTGGGAGTTAACTGTAACTAGAACTCCCACTTTTTTAAAGGGAGCCCACTCCTGTCCCCTATCTTAAACGCAATGTTGACAGTACTACTACATCGAGTCAGGTCGAAGTGGTATAAATAAAACTTGTGAGGGAAAAGAAAAAAATGGCAGACATGCTAGCCATTTTAAAATGTAAATCTGCTGAAAATATAATTATTAAGAGGAAAAGCAGTATTTTTCTTTCTCTTTTTGAATAAATATAAGTTAACTTCGTAGGGTACATAATGTAAGTCAGTTCAAATACATTCTTATTAAGCAGATATTGAAAATAATAGAATTAATATGTTGTGTACATAAAAGTCGTTAATGGCGGAATTAAGCTCTCTTTTTTGCAAGTGAATTGTCGTCAAACTGGTTGAGTAAGAGGTCTAATTCCTGGCTTTTTTTCACGACATTTTCATCGAACTTTCTCTTTTCCCGAACTAATTCTTTAAGCTCGGTTCTCTTTTTTTCGATTAAATGAATAATCTTATCTTTATTAACCATAATTCACCTCACCCTTCCATATTTTAACTGCTAATATTAAAATTAGACAAATATCAAAAAATTCCTTTAAATAATTTAAAAATAGTACTTTTGACCTAAAAATATCATGACATTTTTTTGCTTGCGTTGTTGAAATTTAAAATATATAATAATATGTAACCTGAAAAGTGAATTGGTACTGATAAAAAGCGAGCTAATCTAAGGTAGACAATAAAATAATGTCGAAAGCGTTTTCTATAAATTCTAATTTCAAGAAATTCCTATTTAAATTTTGCTATGATTTAGGTGGTAAGGTACAGAGTTAATTAGTATTATTCTTTTGTTTGAGGAGGGTTTAAAAGTGTTTAAAAATATAAGAGCAGATATACATGCTATCTTTGAGAGAGACCCGGCTGTAAATAATATAATAGAGGTATTTTTAACTTATTCGGGCCTACATGCTGTCATAATACATCGTTTTTCTCATATCCTTTACAGGTGGGGGCTTCGTACACTGCCCCGTTTTATATCACAGGTTTCCAGATTTTTCACAGGGATTGAAATTCACCCTGGAGCTAAAATAAAAGGTGGTTTCTTTATAGATCATGGATCTGGTGTTGTAATAGGAGAAACAACTGAGATTGGAAAAAATGTGACACTCTATCAGGGAGTTACCCTTGGCGGTACAGGTAAGGAGAGGGGAAAACGTCATCCCACAATAGGCGACGATGTGTTGATTGGTGCCGGTGCAAAAATCCTGGGATCTATCAATATCGGGAATGATTCCAAGATCGGTGCCGGTTCAGTTGTGGTAAAAGATGTACCGGAAAATTCCACTGTTATTGGTATCCCCGGACGGGTTATTCAACGTGAAGGGAAGAGGATTCATCCCGAGCTTGAACTTGCTCATACAGCACTTCCTGACCCAATTGGTGAGGCCTTACATGAGGCACAACTAAAAATGCAGGAAATGGAAGAGAGATGCAAAAGGTATTGTGCAAAAGAAAAAGAGTAGTATTTTA
>JBKGXW010000059.1:0-14564 GCA_046546395.1 Halanaerobiales bacterium | reverse complement strand
AAAGTATTAGTTATTGATGATTCACCATTTATTTTCAAGGCGGTTAAGAGGGCACTTGCACCAGAAGGTGCAGAGGTTATTGACAGTGCAAAAAATGGGAAAATAGGTCTGGAATTAATCGAAAAATACAATCCAGATATTATTACACTTGATGTAACTATGCCAGTTATGGATGGTATAGAGACTGCCAGAAATATTTATCAAAAGAATCCTCAGGCAAAAGTAATTATGATGAGCGCCATGGGCGATGATGCCCTTATTGAAGAGGCAAAGGAAATTGGAGTGAGAGAGTTTATTCCAAAACCTTTTAAACCTGATGTATTGTGTAATGCAATAAATAACCTCCTGGGTGGTGATCAATAGTGTCTCAAATTATAGTAAGTGAGTATAGTACGTTTTTTTCACAGGCAATGGAGGAGATATCGGCCGAACTACTTGAAGCAAAATTTGTAGAATTTAAGAGTGACAAAGAAGAACTGTTTGCGGAACAGAAAAAAATAGATGTTATAGTAGGTATGACAGGTGATTATAAAGGACGGCTCTTACTTGAAACAAGTTTTTTAACTGCACAGATCATTACACAGACGATGAATTATGGACCACTTGAGGAAGAGGGGGAACTCTATATGTATATGGGTGAATTTGTAAATATGCTGGCGGGTAGAGCAATAACTTATATAAATAATCTGAATCAGGACAGAATTGTCCGCCTTACTCCACCTGCAATTTTTGCAGGTGAAGATTTAGAAATCACTACTCCGAACATAGAATATAAAAATATGTATTTCAAGAGAAATAAAATCCAGGTAAAATTGAACATCGGCTTTGAAGGGGTGTAACTATGAATTTATCAGAAAAAATTATCGAGTCCTGTAATAATACTTTCCCTATGTTTGGCTATGAACTAGAGTATTTATCGGAAAATACTGAGAGGAACTTGAATTCCACTGAAGATGTAAATATATTGATTGGCCTGAGCAACAGTGTTCAGGGGAATGTAGTAATTAGCTTTAAGATGGAAACAGCACTGAATATAATATCAGCTATGATGGGCGGTATGGAAGTAATCGAGATAGATGATATGGGGAAAAGTGCCCTGGGAGAGATGGCCAACATGGTGATGGGCAGTGCAATTTCAGGTCTATCACAGGATGGTGTGATAGATTTATCTCCCCCAACTATTGCCATTGGAAAAGACACCTATATCATGATTAGCAATATAGAAGCAAATAAGATGCATTTTATACTGGCTGACCATTCCATGTATGTAGCCTATGCACTGCAATAAATTGCCGTTTTTTCAAGGGAGGTGAAAAAATATGAGTAACAACTTCAATAATATAGATGATGAATTTTTGCAGGATTTTATTATAGAAACCCAGGAGCACCTTGAAACAATAGAAATGAACGTACTGGATCTGGAGACAGAACCAGATAATGGACAAGTTATACATAGTCTTTTCAGAGCTTTTCATACTATAAAAGGACTGGCAGGCTTTGTTGATCAGGATTTAATACAGCAGATAGCGCACATGACAGAAACAATTCTTGATATTTGTCGAAAAGAATCCCTTAATATAAATAAAGAAATAGCAAATATAATCCTTGACTCATCAGATTTAATTGGGGAGATATGTAATGATATAAATACAGTTAATGATGAAGATTTTATCAGACGGATAAGGATCTTTCTGGACAAATTGAAAGTTATGGAATATAAGCTGGAAAAAAAACCACTTCCGGAAGATGAAAAAAATACAGAAAATACGAAAGATAAAGACGGTATAAAAGATACAGAAGATCTAGAAGATGAAAAGACTATAGAAGATAAAGATAATATAGAAGATGTAGAAAATGTTGAAGATATAGAAGCTACTAAAGATGCAGACTCTCTGAATGCAGTAGATGACTTAGAAGACATGGATGAAGAGGAGGATTTTGAAGAAAACCAGAAAAAGCGAATTGGCGAGATATTGTTAGAGGATCACGCTATAGATGAAAAGGATCTGGAATTTATCTTAAGACAGCAAAAAAAGGAACCAGAATTAAAATTTGGTCAAATAGCTGTTAAGGAAAAGAAAGCTAAAGCAAAAGATGTAGTTAATGGTATTCGCAAGCAGAATGCGTGCACTTCTAGTGTAGGCGGCGGTATCATTAGAATACCTACCAAAAAGGTAGATAATCTGGTAGATATGATGGGTGAATTGATCATTACTCAATCACAGATTGAGCAGGAGGCTGAAAATAAGTTTGACAGCAATGATAGTTTTTTTACCAAATTATTGAATATGTCAAGAATAATGAAGGAAATGCAGAATCTCAGCATGTCACTGCGCATGATTTCATTGCGTTCTACTTTTCAGAAGTTAGCACGTATTGCCCGTGATACTATTGACGAGCTGGACAAAGATGTAAATGTTATTTTTGAAGGTGAAGATACTGAGATAGATAGAAATATTGCAGAAAAATTACTGAAACCACTTGTACATCTGGTCAAGAACTCGATCAGTCATGGTATTGAAGTACCTGGAGTACGTAAGAAAAGAAGTAAGCCCGTTAGCGGTAAAGTGAAGATATCTGCCTATAGTAATAAGGGTAGTGTTTATATTGAAATAAGTGATGATGGTAATGGAATAGATTTGGATAAAGTCTATAATAAAGCTCTGGAAAAAGGGCTGATTTCTTCGTCAAAGAAATACAGTGAAAAGGAAATAGAAGAATTTATCTTTCTACCTGGGTTTTCAACAAATGAAAATGTTGATACTGTATCAGGCCGGGGAGTGGGTATGGACGTAGTAAAGACAGAGATATCCAGAATTGGCGGTAAAATTGAATTAGATAATAGACCAGGAGAAGGTTGCACATTTATCCTGAAAATACCCATCAATCTTGCTGTCATGAATGGGACTATCGTTAGTATTTATGAGTACAAATATATACTTCCTACTCTCAATATTAAACAAATCTTACAATTGAAGGATCAAAATTGGGTTAATGTTAGAGGAAAAAAGTCTATGATAAGGCTGAGAGAATCGGTTATACCTGTTATTCAGTTATCAAGATTATTGGATAGAGAAATAAAAGATAAGAGTTATCAGGACAGTGAAATAGTAATAGTAATGGAGATGGATAATCAATTAAAAGCCTTACCAGTAGATGATATTATAGGTAGAAGAGAAATTGTAGTAAAGCCAATGAACGAAGAGTTTTCAAACCTGGACTATATCTCAGGTGCATCTATACTCGGCGATGGCACTGTATCTTTGATCCTGGATATAGAATATTTATTTAAGTTCAATGAGGATAGTCAATAGTATAAATCAGTGATATTTCTTCAATAGGATTCACTGTAAGTTAAATGAATAAGAGTCTAAGGAGGTATGAGGATGGACATGAAGGAAGGAAAATATCTTACCTTTTCGCTGGGTAAAGAAGAGTACGGTATTCCAATATTGAAAGTAAAGGAAATAATTGGTATGATGGAAATCACTCCAATTCCCAAAACCCCTATCTTTGTTCAGGGTGTCATTAATCTAAGAGGAAAAATCATTCCGATTATAGATCTTCGATTGAAATTTAGTCTTGAAAAAAAAGAATATACAGAAAGAACCTGTATTATAGTTGTCGATATTGAAAGTGGTGAGACAAAGAGACAGGTAGGTGTGGCAGTAGATGCCGTCAGTGAAGTCGTAAATATCCAGAAAGACGCTATAGAAGAACCACCTGAATATGATGAGGAAGGTAGTGAAGAATTTTTGACCGGAATAGGTAAACTGGAAAATAAAGTTGTGATGTTACTGAATACAGATAAGGTACTTAATTTTAAAGGGATAACAAACATGGATTTATTAAATAATCAGGATAGAGGTGACAGTAATGTTAAAAAATATAAATCTAAGTAAAAAATTAATAACCGTATTATTCCTGGTCAGCCTGATTCCTTTTCTGGGAATAAGCCTATTCTCCTATTTCCAGGCAGATAATACTATCAGGGATCTTACTTATAATAGACTTGAGGCTTTTTCGATACAGAAGTCTAATAGAATAGATGAATGGTTTGAAACTATGGAGGCAAATACCGTTGTTCTCTCAAATACAGCTGATGTCTATCAATCTTTGAATATACTGGAAGGAGTCGATGGTGATCTGGAAAGCAGTGAATGGATAGCCAGGCGAGAATTGCTGGATAATACCATTCCTGTTGTTAAGGAGAGGTATAATATAGCGATGGTTAGCCTGCTGGACAGTAGTGGTGAAACAATATACTCTTCACTGGAAGAATCACTGGGTTCCCAGCTGGGAAACCGGGACTTTTTCCAGGCTGCAATGAATGGTAAAGTAACTACTTCTGAGATGATTTATTTTGATGTAATAGATGAATATGCCGTGGTAGTTGCAGCACCGGTTTATTCTTCAGGTAACGGAGGTGAAGTTAGAGGTGTTTTAATCAACGTAATAGCTCAACCTACCATATCTTCTAAAATTGTTCAAGTATTAGATCAACTGGGAGAATCAGCAGATGCCTATCTTATCAATGACCAGGGTATAATAATGACCCGGCCGCAGTTTGGTACTCATTCTGTACTGGAAACCAGCTTTAATACTGAAGGTGTCAGACAGTTAACCAAGGCTATCAGGAATAATCAGCTTAATTACAGTGATCATAAAGCATATGAAGATTATAGGGGAATTCAGGTACTGGGGGCGCTTAGCACAATAGATCTCGGAAGTTACACTGTCGGACTGGTAGTGGAAATTGACGCCTCAGAGGCTTTTGCAGCCTCAAATCAGATGAGGAGTGTTATGCTGATTGTATGTGTCATAGTGTCAGCGCTGATAGCATTAATAGGATGGAGGTTTGCCAGATCAATCACCAATCCAATCAATAGGATTGCAACTAATTTAAATGAGGGTGCAGGACAGGTTGCTTCTGCTTCAGATCAGCTGTCTTCATCAAGTCAGCAGCTGGCAGAAGGTAGTTCTGAACAGGCTTCTTCTCTTGAAGAAACATCTTCTACCCTTGAAGAATCTGCTTCCATGGTCAAACAGAATTCAGAGAATACAAAACAGGCAGCTGTTCTGGCAAGACAGGCCAAAGAAGCTGCTGCAAATGGAAATGAAGAGATGAAAGAGATGATCAGCTCAATGGCTGAATTAAAGAACTCAAGTGATGAGATATCTAAGATTATCAAGGTTATCGATGATATAGCCTTCCAGACAAATATCCTGGCTCTAAATGCAGCTGTTGAAGCTGCCCGGGCAGGAGATGCTGGAATGGGCTTTGCAGTAGTAGCTGAAGAAGTCAGGAACCTGGCTCAAAGGAGTGCGAAAGCAGCCAAGGATACTGCTTCAATCATAGAAAACAATATATCCCTTGCCGAAAAGGGAATCAATGTTACCGAAAGGGTTAATGAATCACTGTTAGATATAAATAGTCAGGCACAGAAAGTCAATGAATTAATGGATGAAGTAGCTGCAGCCAGTGAAGAACAGACCCAGGGTATTTCACAGATAAATACAGCAGTATCTCAGATGGATGAGGTTGTGCAGGAAAATGCCGCTGCCGCTGAGGAAAGTGCATCGGCGTCTGAAGAGTTAGCTGCCCAGGCTAAAACAATGAAAAATAGTGTTGATATGTTGATAAGTTTAATTAATGGTGCAGATAGTGATGATGATCAACTAAGTAATTTTAGTAATGACCAAAATCAAAGCAATGAGAGTAGAAAATCAAATAACAGCTCGACAAAACCGCGGAATGTAATAAAAAGAAATTCAAATAATACTGAAAATCCAAAGCAAAAAGATACAGTTATAGTCAGTCCTGAGGAAGTTATTCCATTGGAAGATGATACAAATGACTTTTAGTTTCAGCAACAGAGTCTTTAGAAATGGATCAGTTTTAATAACATAGAATAAAGTAAAAAATCAAACAAAAAAGCAAAAAACTATTAGATATAATCGATTTAATGCTATAAATAGATCAGAATAAGCAAACTGAAGGGGTGTTTGATTTGGCAGAAATATCCAACAGTCAGTTCCAACAATTTCGTAAATTAATATATGATAAGCTGGGGATTTCCATTGCTGATCATAAACAACAGATGATACAGGCTCGTTTAAAGAAGGTGATGAGAGACTTTGATATTTCTGCCTTTGATGATTTATATGATCGTTTAACTAAAAATAGGAATGATCAATACTGGGCCAGATTTGTACATGAGATTACTACACATAAGACAGACTTTTTCCGGGAATATGGACATTTTCAGTTTATTCAGGAAAAAATTGATTTTATACTAAATTTGAATAGAAGAATAGAGAGAAATAAAGAGATAAGGGTATGGAGTGCAGGATGTTCTACTGGTGAAGAACCTTATACAATTGCCATGATTCTAAAGGAAGCTCTTCCCCCTGATATGAATATAAAGATACTGGCTACTGATATTAGTTCTGAAGTAATTGATAGGGCCCAGAGGGGTGTTTATCCACCCGATGAAGAGGGTATCAGTGAATACTATATCAACAAGTATTTTAACAAGGAACCTGACGGTCTCCATGCAAAAAAAGTCATCAAAAATTTGATTACTTTCAGGACATTCAATCTAATGAGTGAGTTTCCTTTTAAAAATAAATTTGACATCATTTTCTGCAGGAACGTTATGATTTATTTTGACACAGCAGTACAGGAGAAGATGATCAAGAAGTACTATCAGTTTCTTGTGCCCGGAGGTTTATATTTTATCGGGCATTCTGAAAGTCTTGCTAACAAACAGTATAAGTTTAGATATATTCAACCTACTATATATGCCAAATCTTAACATCTAGATATAAGATATATAGTCGATAGAAAATTAAATTTTTATCCTGAATTTATATTTTAAGGAATTAATTTTAAAAAATTAATTCTAAAAATATTGAAAAAAGTACATGCTTTAAAAGGAATGAGAGTGACTACCATGAACAATTATTTTGTAATATTACACAAGTTACAGGAACTGAATAATGAGCTAAAAAGTAATCTGGACAGGCAGAATAATACTGAGCTAAAGAATAAGAAGATAGTTTTTCTTACTTTTCTCTCAGTATTTTCTCTATTAATATTTATTGATTTTTTTAAGGTTAATATATTTCGTAGCACTGTCAGTTATGACTGGATAAGTATAATTATTTCCTCAGTTATATCAACACTGGGGGTTGGACTGCTGCTGTTCTATTTTAATAAATATCATAAAAAAAATATAATTATCAACAAAATATTAATGGAAAGCAAGGAATTGGCAGATCTCTTTATTGAAAATCAGCTTGATACTATCAAGACTCTTAAGAGAGAAAAAAGTAAAGTACTTAATCTAATCGATTTTCTTCCCGATGCAACCTTTGTAGTAGATAAGACCGGGAAAATACTTTTCTGGAATAGTCCTATGGAAAGGTTGACGGGGATTAAAAAAAGCCGGGTAATAGGAAAACAATATAGTGATTTCATTTCCCGTGTATATGGCCAAAAGGCGAATATTCTGCTTGATTATATGTATATTAATTCTGTAAATGATGGTGAAACTAAGGAACTTGATCGATACAGAAATCTAAGCCGTCAGGGAAATAGGGTTAGTGCTGAAGTATATATACCAAACGCCTATGGAGGTACAGGTGCTGAGGTCTGGGTTACTGCCTCTCCTCTCCTGGATGAGAATGGTAAAAAAATTGGTTATATTGAGTCTGTTCGCGATATATCAGAAAAAAAAGTATATGAGAGGGAATTATCAGATAGCCATAAGTTTAATCAGGAAGTACTTGACTCACTTAATGAACATATAGCGGTTATCGACAACAATGGTGTAATAATTGCTGTTAATAATTCATGGGAGGAGTTTGCCCGTTGTAATGATGGTGATCCTGAAACTGTTGGGATTGGGGTTAATTACCTGGATATCTGTAAAAAAGCAGCAGAACATGATGATAAAGATGCTGAATGTGTACTATCTGGTCTTCAGACTATCATTGATGGGAAAGAGGATACCTTTATCTATGAGTATCCCTGTCATTCTGATGATGAAAAAAGATGGTTTCTACTCTATGCTGCGGCTTTGCAGAATAATCGTGGAGTAGTAGTCTCGCATATTAATATCAGTCAGCGGAAAGAAAAAGAGACTTTACTGGAAAAATACAAACTGCTATCTACACATACGACAGACATTATATTATTTATTAATGATAAGGGACAGATACTTGAGGCCAATGATACTGCAGTAAAAACATATGGATACAGCAGAGATGAACTGACCAATCTGAGTATTCATGATCTCAGGGGAACTGATGAATATATAAATACCAGAAATCAGATGAAACAGGCTGTTGATAAAAGCATTTTATTTGAGACAGTTCATTACCGTGAGGACGGCAGTTCTCTACCTGTGGAAGTTAATTCTACTGGATTAATGATCGGAGGAGATAAGGTTCTGCTCAGTATTATCAGGGATTTAACAGAAAGAAAGAAACACCAAAAAGAGCTGGAAGAAGTCAAGTTACGTAGTCTAAAAAAGCAGACTGAGATGTTTACAGATATCTTTCAGGCTGTTCCTACGGGTGTGATGCTAATAGATGAAAACTACAGGATAAAAGAAGTTAATGATACTCTGCTTAGAATTAAAGAACAACTCCCTGATGATGTTCTGGGAAGTTCAATCGGTGAAGCATTTGACTGTTGTTTTCTGAGTGAATGTCCTGCTGACTGTGGTACAGGCGAATACTGCAAAATATGTTACTTTAATACTGCAATGGAAACAACCATGAAGACAGGTATCCCTGTAAAAAATCTGGAAGCAGTTTCCCGGGTGATGATAGAAGGGAAAGCTGTCAGTATATATTTCAAGATAAATACAGTAAGGGTAGATATTGATGGAAAACCTCATGTTGTTATGTCACTGGAGAATATAACGAATTATAAAGAATCACAGCAGAGGCTGCAGAAGGCAATCAATAGGGCTAATATAGCAAATAAGGCAAAGAGCAGTTTTCTGGCCAGGATGAGTCATGAGATCAGGACACCTATGAATGGCATTATTGGCATGACAGATTTAACCCTGGATACTGAACTTAGTGATGAGCAGAGGGAGTATTTAAATATCGTCAAAACATCTGCTAATAATCTTTTGACTATCATCAATGATATCCTTGACTATTCAAAGATAGAAGCAGGCAAGATGGAACTTGATGAAAAAATATTTAATCTGCAATCAACCATAAATACTACGATGAAAATAATCAATACCAGTGCACAGAAAAAGGGCCTGAAAATAATTTCTGATGTAGATGAAAATATACCTGAAACCTTGATAGGAGATCCAGTAAGAATTCAGCAGATACTATTCAATCTACTTGGCAATGCTGTTAAGTTTACAGAAGAGGGTTATATATCACTTAAAGAAGAGTTGCTGGAGATTGATCATGATAATACGACAGCCTTTATGAAGATATCCGTAAGTGATACTGGAATAGGAATACCTGAAGACAAGATAGAAATGCTTTTTGACAGCTTTAGTCAGTTAAAAGCAACTGATATCCGGATGGGTACGGGTCTTGGTTTGGCGATATCGAAACAGCTGGTTGAAATGATGGGCGGAAAACTGAAGGTTGAAAGTCAGCCTGGTGAAGGAAGTACATTTTCTTTCACGATTAAGTTACCATATTGGAAAGAAAAGAAGGAACATGAGGATAGAAAGGATTACAGGGACAGTAATGAGATTAAGTTAATAACCGATGATGGGAATTCATCAAATCATTTAAAGAAAGTGATGGAAAACAATTTTGATGACAATGATATCCAGGATAGGATATTAATTGCAGAAGATAATCTTATTAATCAAAAGTTGGTAGCAAAATTCCTGAAAAACAGGGGTTACAATTTTTCGATGGCTTCAAATGGTAAAGAGGCACTAGAACTATATAATGAAAATATTTATAAGATATTGATCCTGGATATAATGATGCCCGAAATAGACGGTCTAAAGCTGACTAAGATTATCAGAGAAAAGGAAGCAGTTGAAGGGGAATATACACCAATCATTGCCTTAACTGCTTATGCCAGACAGGAAGATAGGGATAGATGTCTTGCTGCTGGAATGGATGATTATATTAGTAAGCCTATAGAACAGCAGGAGTTATATGCTGTTATAGAGAAGTATATAAATAAAGGAAATTCAACACAATTGTTGCATTTTAACAGAGAGAGTTTTTCACAGACTTTAATGGAGGACAATCAACTACTTGACGAAGTGGTAGACATTTTTGTAGCTAGCTATCCAGATACCATTATTGAATTATTTACCTTAAGTGAAACAGGAGACTATGAAAATCTAAGAAAATTAGTTCACAGGTTTAAAGGAACAATTTCAAATTTTGGTGCTGATCGGGCTATGGCTATAATTAGGGAGATAGAGAGTTCTCTGGAAAGCAAGGATTTTACGAGATTGGAAAATAACTTGAAAGCACTTGAATTTGAAGTAGATCTGCTTAAGTCGTTTTTACTAAATTTAAAAGGAGGTAGGTTAAATGAGGTCACTGGTATTAGAAGATGATTATGTGAGCAGTGCATTATTGAAGGCAATTTTATCACCTTTTGGAGATGTAGATATAGCTGACAATGGCCGCGAAGGTCTTGATTTGTTTGAAAAAGCCTTAAATGAGGAGAACCCTTATGATCTGGTCTGTCTGGACATCATGGTGCCAAATATGGATGGTCAGGAAGTATTGATAGAGATCCGACACCTGGAAGAAGTAAAGGATATATACGGACATGATGCAGTAAAGATTATCATGACTACAGCTCTGGGAGATTTTGAGAATGTCAGGCAGGCTTTTCGCGAACAGTGTGAAGATTATCTGGTAAAACCTATTGATAAGGATAAGTTATTGAAGAAGATCAAGGATATGGGGCTTATATAATGGATTCCCCCCGGGAAGGCCAGAATGATTATTTTCTGCAGCCAGGTTATATCTTTGTCAGTAAGGAACCCTATATCATTAGTACCATTCTGGGATCATGTGTATCAGTATGTCTCAGAGATCGGGTCAAGAAATACGGGGGAATGAATCATTATATTTACGCTAGACCAGTAGATGATCAGGATAAGCCTATCTATGGCTCAGTTTCGATAACTTATATGATTAAGACTATGCAGGAATTTGGATCAAAATTAAATAGTATAGATGCATATATAATTGGGGGAGCCAGAAGCAACACTCTGGCCAGTTCGACAGTAGGTCCAGATAACATTCGAATTGCCAAAGAGATATTAAATAAATTTAATTTAAATATAAGAAAGATTGAAGTCAGTGGGCAGAAAGGCAAAAAAGTTATTTTCAATACATTTAACGGTGAATTGAGGATAAAAAAACTGGACAGTAATAGAAAGGATTAATAAAATGTCAGATATTAAGGTTTTGATTATAGATGATTCAGCTATGGTGAGAAAAATACTTAGCAAAGAACTGGCCAAAGAAGTAGATATTACAGTAGTAGGAACTGCCCCTAACCCCTATATCGGCAGGGATAAAATAGTAAAACTAAAACCTGATGTATTAATCCTTGATATTGAAATGCCCCGGATGGATGGACTGACTTTTCTTCAGAAATTGATGAAATACAAACCGATGCCAGTGATTATAGTCAGTTCACTTGCAAAAAATGGTGGAGAGGTTGCTTTAAGGGCAATAGAACTGGGTGCCGCCGAGGTTATTGCCAAACCTGGATCTTCCTATTCAATAGGTGACATGAGTGAACAGTTGATTAATAAGATCAGGGCAGTAAATAAAATGAAAAGGATAGAACCTGTAAAGACATCAAGCACAAGGAAAACGATTTCTAAAAGTAGTCATTTGATTAAAACCAGTAATAAGATAATAGCAATCGGATCATCAACTGGTGGTACCGAGGCAATAAAACAGATATTGACTGCATTACCGGCAAATATGCCTCCCATTTTGATTGTACAGCATATGCCCCAGCATTTTACCCGGTCTTTTGCGGACAGATTAAATCAGATCTGTGAACTGGAGGTAAAAGAAGCAATAAATGGTGAAATAGCCTCTCCAGGAAAGGCGTTAATAGCACCGGGGAACCAGCATATGGTATTGAAACGAAGTGGAGCTGTTTATACAGTTGATATACAGGGAGGGCCTCTGGTCTATCATCAACGGCCTTCTGTAGAGGTGATGTTCAATTCTGTAGCTAAATATGCAGGCCCAAATGCAGTGGGAATTATTCTGACAGGTATGGGTAAAGATGGGGCACTCGGCCTTCTGGAGATGAGAAAGTCAGGGGCATATACCATTGGGCAGAATGAGGAGAGCTGTGTGGTCTACGGTATGCCGAAAGAGGCTGTAGAGGTAGGCGCTGTATGCATTGAAATAGACCTGGATAAGATACCTGAACAACTGGTCAGTATTATAAGTAGTGTCTAATCGGTGAAGAATTATTGAGTTTAATATATATTAATACATAATACTGAGTGTCAATTTACAAAATGTAGGATATACAAGTAATTTATTACATATAAGGCATGTATATTATCTGGGTTATTTAGGTAATGCAGGCTGATTGCGGGGAGGATATTCATGTTTAAAAAATGTGATTTAGATAAGTATCTCTATAAATTAAATCAGGGTGATCATGTTATATTATTACACAGGAATCACTCAGGATGGAAGGAAGCTGTGACTGGTTTTATAAAGAGTGGTATAAAAAAAGAAGAGAAAGTGGTCTATATCACAGATAGGACCCCTATAGGAGAGGTTAAATTATATTTAAGGAATACTGGACTCGATATTGCAAAACTGATTGATGAAGGGCTGCTTGTATTCATGGATGTGGAAAGCGCCTATATGAGAGGAAATAGATTTGATGATGAATCAGTTATTAATTTCCTTCAGGAAGAGAGCGAAAATGCTGTGGATGAGGGTTATAAAGCTCTCAGAATAGCAGGTTCTTTAAGTTGGATACAAGATTATCAGGTTACTGAAGCAGATATACTCGATTATGAAGAGAAGATTGATAAGAAACTGGGGTCTTTTCCAATCATAATCCTCTGTTGTTATAATATCTCTGAGTTCAGTGATGATTTTATCAAAGACGTGATTAAATCACATCCCTACATAATCTGGCAAAAACAGATTCAGGAAAACCCATATTATATAAGTGATAGCCAGAATGAACTCACTGAGTGGTTAAATAACATGAGTTCTTTTACAAAAAGGAAGAGCAGGTTTCAGAGTGAACTAAATGAATGGACACAGTTGGTTCTGGATAAAATGTCAGATTATATTATTGTAAATGAGATCAATAGATACAAAACTGGAGAAATAGTAATGGTGAATGAGGAAGCCTGCCGCAGGCTGGGGTACAGTCGGGAAGAACTCCTGGATATGACCACCTGGCAGATTGATTATCGGTTACTTAATCAGGAGGATGAAGTCTTTGAGCAATTAAAGGATTCATTCCAGAGATTAATGAAGGAAAGATATATTAGTATAGAATCACAGCATATTACAAAAGACGGTAGTGTTTTTCCTGTTGAAATAACCATGCATCTTATTGAGGCTGATGGGCATTTATATTGTCTGTCAGTCTGTAGGGATATTACAGATAGGAAAAAGGCTGAGGAAGAACTGGCTACTGCTTATGATGATCTGCTACATACCAAAGAAAAGGCCGAGGCAGCAAATAAGGCCAAGAGTGAATTCCTGGCTAAAATAAGTCATGAAATCAGGACTCCCATGAATGGTATTATTGGAATGACGGATTTGACTCTGGATACAGAATTGAACAGACAACAACAGGAGTATTTGAATATGGTTAAGATTTCTGCCAGATCTTTAATGAAACTAATAAATAATCTACTTGATTTTTCAAAAATAGAGGCAGGAAAACTGGAACTAGAACCAGAAAAGTTTAAGCTAAAGAATACCGTTGAAGCAGTTATAAATGCCCTCAGTCTATCAGCCATAAAAAACAATATAGAGCTAAAATATTTTATAGATTCAGCATTACCCGAATATTTAATTGGTGATGTTGGTAAGATAAGGCAGATTTTATTTAATATGATCGGCAATGCTGTGAAATTCACCGAAAGCGGTGAAGTTTCGTTACAGATAGTGCCAGAAGATATAGTTGAGAATAATACTGATAAAATAAAGCTTAAATTTATAATTGAAGATACTGGTATTGGTATTCCAGAAGATCAACTGGATAGTTTATTTGATAGTTTCAATCAGATAGATAATTCTTATACAAGGAAGTATAATGGATCTGGCCTGGGCCTTACAATTGCCCGTGAGTTGATTGAGTTGATGTCCGGCTCAATTGAGGCAAGAAGTCGGATAGGAAAGGGTAGCATTTTTATTTTTACGATAGTTCTGGATAAAATAGCTAGTACTGCACTTTTAAATAAGGACACTGAGGATCTAGGATCTGAGATAGGACAAAGCATTAACGAATACGATGAGCACGATGGTATAAAACAAAGTAATAAAGAACAAAGCAATAAAGAACAAAGCAATAAAGAACAAAG
>JBKGXW010000058.1:0-15073 GCA_046546395.1 Halanaerobiales bacterium | reverse complement strand
TCCATCATCTACGGGTGTTTTGATTAGAAAACATATGCATTATTCTCTATCTGTAGGGGATAATTCTGTTAACTCTTATGTTGGTTCAAGCTCAAACGAACTCGGCCGGGCAAATGTCTTTGATGTAAGCCTCGTAAATGACACTGACTGGCATTATTATGTATTAACATACGATGGCAGCATGGTTAGACTGTATATTGATAATCAACAGGTGGCAGAGAAGCCTTTATCCGGAGACGTGTTAAATGATGGATATGATATAAAAATAGGTCCTTTTGACGGTTTAATTGATGAGTTATCTATATATACTGAAAATCTTGATGTTCAACCACCCACTATTCCACAGGGGTTAAGCGGTAGTGTGTTTTCACATTCTGAGTTAAGGCTTTCCTGGGATGAGTCGTCAGATAATATCGGAGTAGAAGGATATAGGATATATAGAAATGATCAATTAATTTTTGAAACAGCCGAAACTTTCTATAATGATATGGGTTTAAATGAAAAGACCGATTATGAGTATAAAGTAACCGCCTATGACGAAAACAATAATGAAAGTCTTCCCAGTGAAGCTATATCTCTTCGTACATATGCCCAGAATAATAATGCTCCAACTATTAATTTGCCGGACACAATTCAGATTAATGAAGGCGAGGCTTTATCCTATATAATACCAGCATCAGATATTGATGATGATCCAATCTTTTTCAGTTGTAAAAACCTTCCTGCCGGTTCAACTCTTGATGCTGAAACAGGGGAGTTTTCCTGGCGTCCTGTATATAGTCAGGCTGGTATATACGAAATTCCAATTACTGTTAGTGATTTAAGACTTGAAACTATGGCTAACTTAAATGTAGTCGTCAATAATGTCCCATCTACTTCAAAGATTCGTATAGAACCCGGTGATCTTGTCGAAGTAGGAGAAGAGGTGTACTTTGATGCTATGCAATATTACAGTCATGGTGATGACGCTGAGTATAGGTGGAATTTCGGGGATGGTTATGCGATGGAGCCTGGAACTCCCGCTTATAACTTCAGGGATAGCGGAACAGCCTGTACTCATTATTTCATGAAACCAGGCAGCTATGAAGTTGTATTAACAATAGTTAAGGATGATGAGATCCTGGCAACTGATTCAGTCTTTGTAGCTGTTAAGGGCGAAGAACCAGTCGCTGGGTTTGAGGTCTGGCATGCACCTTTCCGATCCAGAGTTTCTCAACGTGTCTATATTCAGATTCCGCAGAATATTAATGTTCACAGAGTAACTGCTTCTTTGAAGGGAGAAAAGGGATTTGACCATAAATACCTGGATGTCACAAATCCAGCTGCTGAAGAATCGTTCCGCCTTGTCAATAAAGATCTCATAGCAGATAAGTATGTTTTAGAGGTGAAATTGTTTGACTCAAAAGGAGATTGTATTTCCCTGATACGGGAAAAATATAACAAAACAATAGATGGAGCCCCAAAGATTGGCGTCAATGAAGATAACGCATATATGATTGATGGTAAAGACCTTTTCTTCCCGATAACGCCTTTTATGATGAACAAAGGCAATGAAATTTGGCCGAAAATGTATATCAATACATTTCATACTGAAGGGTGGTATGAGTCTCACAATGCGGATACCTGGAATGACTACGTAAAAACCGCTTATGATAAGGGACTTTACGCTATTGGGCCTGAGCGATGGGATGGGAAGGTCTCCAGGCTGCAGGAACGATATGCACGCAATTCAAATGTGGATATGATTGAAGAATATGTTCTTAAATCTAAAGATTTGCCTGGGATGTTTGGTTGGTGTTGGGATGATGAACCTACACTTGGTGGTACTACGGGATATATACCGCCACAGGTGCACGCCGCATGGTCTTACCGTACCCAAATGCATGATGACTATCATCATCCTGTGGTATTACAAATGTATGGATTTGGATATCTGCCTTATTATAATCCCCTTTCTCCCGATAGGATATCAGGGTATGATTTTTTAAGCAGTGCTCAGCAATTTGGCGGAAAAAAGGCATTTGTTGCTGATGGTACTGGTTCAGACATATATCCCTTTTTTGCAGCGAGTCATGTCGCATTTGATTCTAGTGAAAGAGGTTTATATGATCTGTGGGTTGAAGCCCTTCAAAATCAGGTCAAACTTAATTATGATATGATACCGGTTACTCTCTTTGTAGGAACACAATGTATCATGGCTCCGGAAAAATTAAATGATCTTTCGAAATGGCAGGCTGGTCCAACTCCAGAGTTCGTACGTATGGAAACCTGGTTAGGCGTTATTAATGGAGCAAAGGGTATAAATTATTTTCATGCATTTTCCCCTACGCCTGCTGACAATATGTCTGTTTTAGGTGAATTTAGAGAGGTAGTTGAAGATTTAGCACCAGTTATTTTGGGACCCGTCCCGGAACGGACGGTTACAGATTCAGCCAATGAGCGCGGCAACAGAGTAGATACGATGATACGTGAAACAAACGAGGATATATATATCTTTGCAAGTCGATTAAGTGAGCCTGAATCTCAATGGGATGAAGTCTTTGAACCAGAAACAATTGAAGTAGAGTTTCAGGTCAGTGACCTGACTAATACATCTTTTGCATATGAGGAACTCGAGAAATACAGGTGGACCTACGATTGTTTTGATGTTACTGAAAGCACTAATAAATTCTCTGGTGTTTTATCACAAGTTCCTCTTAGACCTGATACAGTTTGTATTACGGTTGTGAAGAGTATTGATCCGGATAAACCACTCATATTAATTGATCGAATGACAGGAAAAGAGTATGATTACCCAACTCATAGTATGGGAAATTTAATTAACCTTTATGATGATGGGACAGGGAATTTAGCTAGCGATAAATTCGGTGTATCCGGAACTATTAATTATGAGACAGGTGAGTTTGAAATAAACTTACCTAATCCTATACCCGCTGGAGAGAGATATGTTCGTGTTGGTTATTCAAAAGAAAATAGAGCGGCTAGAATTATAGATATAAATAATGATGGGACATTTATTGATACATTTGAACGTAATGATGTCAGAATTTATCGTATAACTAAACAGGCTGAACCATATATAATGCAACAGCCATTATCTAAAACTATAACTGAGGGAAGTGATATTGAACTGAAAGTTTTAGCTGGAGGAACTCCTGAACTCAGATATCAGTGGTATTTCAATGGTGATATTATAGAAAATGCTAGCTCGAATACATTAGATATTACTAATGTTCAAGTAGATGATGGTGGTGAATATTTTGTAGAAATAAAAAATGACCTGGGTAGTGTAATAAGTGATACAGTTACATTGACAGTAACTGATCCATTACCTCAAGTACTTGAATTCAACTGTATTACTGAATTTTACTCAAACTATTTATCATGGAAAAATCCGGCTAATCAAGCTGAAAACTGGGATAGTATTATTATTGTTCGAAAAGAGGGTAGTGAGCCCACTGGTCCTGATGATGGAGAAATAATATATGACGGCATTGGTTGTTCATTAATAGATAAAAATCTCAGTGATGGAGATTATTATTATGCTGCTTATACCTATATGGATTTTACAACAAATACTTTATATTCTGAACCAATACATAGATCAGTCAGTATCCCAGAGATGTTTAATAAAGATTATTTACTAGTAAAACCATATCAGGATCAGATTAATGAAAATTCTATGATAATCGGTCAAAATACAGAGGGAGATTCATACAGTCTCTGGAATACCTCCAGTATTAATATAGGTAAGGGCCCTGGGGGTAATAATACTGGTCTGTGGATATATAGTGATATTGTTGGAACCAATTCAGGTCAGGCACCTACTGACAGCAAGATTGTAAGTGCCAGGCTGGTCTTCAATGTGGAGGATTCTAACCTGATTGATAGTGAAACTAACGAAGGAAACTCTATTAACCATCCCCATAGTATTAGTATCTATCGAATTACAGACCCACAGGGCTTAGGAACACCACACTATGCAGATGAAAGCGGTATGAGGGTAGGATTGGACTATAATTATCGTGACCACCGTCCTGGTATCAATGTACCATGGGTAGAAAATATACCTCTTCCTGAAAATGCGATTGAAAGTCAGGGAGGAGCAACAGCAAATATCCTATATCTTTTTGATGGTGATGCACCTGTTGATACTATAGAGTTCCTACCAGAAGCATATGAAAACGAACAGGTTGATACTCTGCAGTTTGACATAACAAAAGCAGTTCAGGCCTGGGCAGATGGAGAAGATGAACAGGGATTGTTTGTTTCAATAGGTCAGCATTGGAAAGATGGTGAAAGTCTTCAATTAGCTGGTATTACTGCTGATGATGAGACTAATAGACCATATATAGAAGTAATATATGGAACTGATGTTAACAATACTGACCTTACACCACCAGCGAGAGTAGAAGGATTAAGTATTATTCCTGATTCAGAGAGAGTAACATTGAATTGGGACAATCCAACTGATCTTGATTTTGAAGGTGTTAAGATAATTCGTAGAGAAAGGATAGTACCATTTAATAGTCAAGATGGTGATGTTGTTACTTTTGTAGATAGAAGCAGCGATACTAATAATGATTATGTTGACACAGAAGTCGAAGTTGGAAAGACATACTATTATGCCTTATACACATATGATAATCAGTATAACTATAGTGAAAAAGTATGGACAAAAGGGACTCCTGGAAGCCCGTCATCAGCACCAAATTTGCAAATTTCCGATATAGGTTCTGGTAAAGTAGAATTTAGCTGGGATCAGATTGAGGGTGCTGCAGGGTATCGGATTTATCGTGAAGACAGTACAGGTATACTTTTTCAGAGGATGATAAATCAAGAATCTACACCTGGCATTAGACAGGGTTTTACCGATTATGTATTCCAAGGAGAATATATATACTGGGTTACAGCTGTCAATGAACATGGTGAAGGTCCTTATTCAATAAGACTATCTGTTACTATAAGTGAAAATGATATTGCTGAAGACGTACCAGTAGAACCATCAAGTTTTATAGTGGAAAAAGTATCTGATTTAGCAATAGAATTGAGCTGGGTAGATAATTCCACTAATGAAAGTCGATTTGTGCTCGAAAGGAAGACTGATGATAGTGATTGGGAAGTAATTGCTGGAACCGAGTTTAATGTAGAACGATATATTGATGAGGATATACAACCAGGTACCATATATTATTATCGGATAAAGGCTGTAAATTCAGCTGGAGAGTCAGATTATATCTCTGGTGATAAGTCTATAGAGACTTCAAATATAACAGTTGCTGTAAAAAACATCAGTTGGGAAGTAATCTCAGCAAGTCAAGTTAAGGTAGAGTGGGAAGATACACCTAATGAAGATAGCTATAGAGTAGAATTGTTTGAACTAGCAGAAGATAGAGGAACAATAAATGAATATGCAGTAGATACACTATCTTTATCAGCTGATATTACTTACTGCTATTTTGTCAAACTGGAGCCAGGTAAGGAATATCGGGTAAGAGTGACTTCTATAAAGGGTGCAGATGATTCCTCAAAAGAATCAGATATTATCAGGACATCAGTTGATCCAAGAGGTGGATTGTTTCAGGATTAATTTGAAGTGAATGTTAGATATAAAATCGGGGAAAATTTGGAGGGGAATTATATGTTTATCAATCTAGAAAAAGCGATTTTTTTATTGTTATTATCTTGTATAGTATTTATTGCAGGTTTTAGTGTACAGGCAGAGACATATTATATTGATTATGCAAATGGCGATGATAACAATACTGGTACAGAGGAGGATTCTCCCTGGAAACATGCACCTGGAGTTGAGGAAGCTATAGGGGGACCAGCATCTGTAGAACTTCAACCTGGTGATACTGTTCTTTTTAAAGGTGGGGTTACATATTATGGAACCATTCTACTTTCCAGTAGGAATTCATGGGCAGGAACAGAGGAAGCACCAATAATATATAAAGGAAATGGCTGGGGAGAAGGAAGAGCAAGAATATCAGGAGGTCAGGTATTCGGACAGTCCTGGACCCAGTGTACTTCAGCAGAGGAGGTACGCGGTAATCCTAACTATTCAAATATATATTATACCGAGGCACCCGAAGATTATCATATTATCCGTGGAACATATGAGGATGGAAAGATGCTGTGGTTTGCTCAGGATCCTGCACCAGAAGACCCATTTCATTATGATAGAACAGGGCAATTCAGGGTTATACCTCATGAAGATTCTACAATTATTCAGACACATAATTCAATAACAGATCCCCGACATTTTACACAGGAGGATCCTGATTATTACGATGGGGCGTATATAATCGTATATCGCATACCTAATGTAGTAGATATGTATAAGGTTACGGGTTATGACCCTGAAACTCATACAGTGTATCATGAAGAGTTTGAGGAAAGTAAGGTTTATACAGATCGGGATTCATATTATGCTATTATCAACCATCCAGCAGGGATGAGCTTTCCAGGTACTTACTGGCATGATACCAGTTCTGGAAGATTCTATGTCTGGCCAAATGATTCGGGAAGTCCTCTGGAGCATATATATAGTTTTTCTGATAGTGGATCTACAGGAATAAATATAGATTCAAAAAGTTATATAACAGTTGAAGGTTTTCTTATAGAAGAAAATCAACACGGAATAATTGCATCTGGAGATAATCTGGTAATACAGGATAATATCGTTAGAAATCTAAAATCAGCTGGACGTTATGCAATACATGTGGGTGGAGATAATATTCTGGTAAAGAATAATACTGTTAAAGATTGCCAGAGGGCTGTAGGAATATTAATGTCTGGCAATAATGTTTCAATAATTGGAAATAGAGTTAGCCGTACGTCAAGACAGGGTATCTGGAGTATGGGTACTAATCGCGGTATTATTGCCGATAACTTAGTTGAAGAAATCGCTGGAACTCATTCAAATGCTATATCTGTTTATTTATACAATGAAGATATACTTATCGCTAGAAATCAGGTGTATGATAGTGTTCGAGCTCTGACCTGGTCAGGTGATGATGACCCAGATTTATATGTTAATCTAACTATATATGGAAATGTATTTGAAGGAAGTGCGCGTAGTTGGGGTCATGAGATGCATGGACTTACCGCAGTTAATAATACTTTTGTTGGTGGAACCGGTATAATGCCTGATGATACTGGTATCGTTATGTTCAATAATATCGGTCCAGGTGGCAGTAAGTATGAAGATCGTATTCATAAATACAATATAATAACAAGAAAGGGTTGGGACATGAAGCCTCGATATGGCTGGGTTATGGATGATACTGAGATAGACTTCTCTGAGGAGGATATAAATACCTTATACAGGGATATGGAAAATGATGATTATCACATATTTCCTGATTCTGTAGCAGTCGATGCGGGTGGTGATCCTACTCAATACTTACCAGTAGACCTATTTCCAGAATTTGATTTTTATAAAGATGTCGAGGGTAATATAAGACCTCAAAATGGGCTCTGGGATATCGGAGCATATGAATGTATACCAGAACAACTTAGTATTCCAATTATAATCGAGCAACCAGAATCCCAGATAGCAGTACCCGGGGATGATGTGACATTTACAGTCACAGCAAGCGGGAACCCGGCACCGGAATTTCAATGGCAATATAATGACGGAGATATCGATGGGGAAATTGAGAATACACTTACACTTGAAAATGTTCAACCTTCAGATGCAGGTGATTATTCAGTTCTTGTATCAAATAGTGAAGGTAGTGTAACAAGTAATACTGCTACTTTGACATTATTAGATTTACCCGAAATCAGTAACCTAGACTATACACCAGAGTATTTCTCTGTATACCTTACCTGGGATAATCCCGATAATCATGGTGAAGAATGGGATAGTCTAGTAATTGTCCGAAAAAAGGATAGTGCACCAACAGGTCCTGCAGATGGGACAGAAATATTTAATGGAAATACCAGCAATTTCTATGATTACAATTTAACTCAAGAGTTGGAGCAAGGCCAGGATCAAGCTAACTATCACTATGCAGTATATACATATAAGGAATTTGATACAGATATAATTTATTCTGACCCAGTTACTGTAGAAGTTAATATTCCAGCACTATATAATAAGGCCTATCTGAAAATAGAAGCTGATCAGAATCAATTAGATAATGGAAATATAGTAATTGGCCAGAATACCCGGGGTGATTTATACGGCTTATGGAATGAAGAACTTAATTTTATTGATAGAGGTCCGGGAGATAATGAAACGTCACTCTGGTTATATAGCAATTTAATAGGTAATGCTGAAAATCAGATATCGACCGGAAGCAAAATTGTGAGTGCCAGAATGGTATTTAATGTAACTGGAAGTTCATTTATAAATAACTCAGAAAATAGTAATGAGAATAACAATCTTAGTATCGGTCAATCCCATACGATAAAGATATATCAGATTACAGATCCAGATAATCTGGGTTCACCACATTATGCTGATGAGAGCGGAGTCAGGACAGGTCTTGATTTTAATTACCGCGATCACCGACCGGGTATCAATATACCCTGGGTAAATCCTGATGATAATTCCAATCAGAGTGAGACAGATTCAGGAGATATCATGAGTTTATTAGATGGTGTTAAGCCCATAGATACAGTGGAGTTTAAACCAGAAGTTTTCACAGATGAAATGCTTGATTCATTACAGTTTAACATTACAGATGCAGTACAGGCCTGGGCTGATGAGGAAGTAAATCAGGGCTTATATATTACAACTGGACAGGGGTGGGAGAATGGAGAGCAGTTACAATTGTATGGAGTAACTCCAGATGTGAATGAACAAGAAGAAAATGAGGCACAGAATGGCAATCAACCTTATATTGAAATAATATATGCAGATAGTAATGAAACTGGTGACCTGACACCACCAGAGCCTGTTGAAGATATAGTTGTAAGTCCTGGAGAGACCAGTTTAGAACTTAACTGGGTGAATCCCTCTGAAGGTGACATTGATGGAATTAAGATCCTACGTAGGGAAGGGATAATCCCCTTTGGTTCCCGGGATGATGAGTTTGTAACCATTATAGATGACCTTAATATCAGTACTTTTACTGATACTGGATTAACAACAGGAAAAACATATTACTATGCCATATATACATTTGATGACCAACATAATTACAGTCAGAAAGTCTGGATAAAGGGAACTCCCGGTAGTCCTGCTTCAGCACCATTACTTGAAAATCTAACTGCCGGACCGGGAACAGCGAATTTAAGTTGGACCCAGGTAGACGAAGCAGAAATTTATCATATATATCGTGAAGATAGTTCTGAAAACATTAAATTACTTGCAGAGATAAGTCAGGAGCAGACAGCTGAATATATTGATCCTGTTCCTGAAGGGGAATATACATATTGGTTGACAGCAGTAAATCAATATGGAGAAGGTCCTGTTTCCAATAACGAGACAGTAGTGGTTAGCGAAGGGGCTTCATCAGAACCACAGGCTCCGACATCTCTGGCAGGCCTGGCTTTATCTGGCTCAGAGATTGAGCTCAACTGGACAGATAATTCAGATAATGAACTGGCATTTGTACTGGAAAGACAGGATAGTGAGAATGGGGAATGGCAGGAGATATATAGGAAAAGTACTGATGTTATAACCTATATTGATGAGAATCTGCAGCCAGATACTTATTATAACTATCGTATCAAAGCAGAAAACTCAGCAGGTTCTTCAGCATACAGCACAGAGGTAACTGTGGCTACTCCTGACCTACCAGTGGCAGTAAGTAATTTAAGCTGGGAGGTAATATCAGCGAGTCATATTAAAGTAAAATGGGAAGATACCCCTAATGAAGATGGATATAAAGTAGAATTGTTTAAACTGACAGAAGATGGAGAAATTGGTGATGGAGAAGCAGTAGATACACAGTTCTTATCAGCTGATATTACCTATTGTTATTTTGTTTCGCTTGAGCCTGGTAAGGAATATAGGGTTCGGTTGGCATCTATTAAGGGTAATGAATCAATTTATGTAAAGTCAGATATTATCAGGACCTCTAGTGATCAAAAAGGTGGCTTGTTTTAGAATATCAAAAAGATTCTTTATAGATGAAGGTAATTATTACAGAGTAGATAATAGCGACGGTAATGTTATTTATGCAGATAGTTGTTCATATGAAGATGTTAAAGCAGCAGTTGAGGCTGCAAAATCAGGAGATACTGTTAGGGTACCTTCAGGTGAAGCTATCTGCGATAGTTATCAGGACTTCAGCTGGTCCGAAAGGTGGTTTGTTTAATATGAAATATAAAAAAGAAATGCTTGGTACTAGCAAGGGAAATATTTCTTTAACTAAAAAAGGGAGTAGAAGAAGAACTGCGAAAAGAATGCTGTTTATTAGTATTATACTGATATGTCTCTTTTTATTGAGTATAACTAATATACAGGCAGTTGATCCTCCAATAAGTATATCTTATCCTTTTGAATCATTAAGTATATGGTATGGAAATGCTGTCATAGGTAAGATGCCGACAGTCGAAGGGGGAACCCCTACTTTATTTGAAGTTAATCCCCCATTGCCGGAAGGGCTTGCATTCGATCCAGAAACAGGTACTATTGGAGGGAAGAACAATGATCTGCAGGGGATTTCGGGTAAACAGGAATATACAGTAACTGCAAGTAATGAAGCAGGTAGTGTTTCCTGTGTTATTTTCATTGAAATAAAACCACCAGCCCGATTAACTGGTGATCCTTTAGCTATAGTAAGGGGAGAAAAGGCAACTTTAGAATGGCGTGTCAGTAATATAGGTTCACCTGAAGTAACAATATCGAATATTGGCAGTGTAGAACGCACTGGAACGATTGAAGTCAGCCCAGAGGAAACAACAACATATTCTATAGATATTGAGGCTGGAGGTTACTTCTTCGAGAATGTCAGGAGCGTAACCATACAGGTTGGTTCATCATCAGAACTTCCAGAACCTGTGATCACAGTATATCCTTCTACAACTGTGGAAGTCGGTGAGCCTGTTATATTCGACGGCAGGTCCAGTACAGATAACGAACCTTTAGGGAAAGAAGATGGCCTGGTCAATACCTACGTATGGGATTATGGTGATGGTTCAGAAGTTACAGAAAAAAACTGGGGGTTCCGGTCAGGCGCTGTATGTATGCATTATTTTATGAAACCAGGAACATTTCCTGTTACTCTAACCGTAAATGATCGAGATGGCTTCAGAAATTCAACAACACTGGACATTACGGTTAAAGGTGAAGCGCCAATGGAAGGCTTTGAAGTATTGAATGCACCTTTTCATGCCAGAATAGCCCAAAAAATTCTTGTACATATTCCTGATTCAGTGATAGATGATCCTACCAATCAACTTCAGGCAACGTTATCCGGGCCGGAAAGGGATCGAATATTATTCCAAAAAAGTGGTTTATCATCTGAAGAAGAATTTTTGCTTGATCACAGAGGACTCTCCAGAGGAGAGTATGTGCTCCAGGTAAAAATTCTAGATAATAATGGTCATCAATTACCTGGGGGGCTTTGGAAGGAAAAGTTCTCAAAAGAATATGAAGGTATTCCAAGGGTTGGAATAGACGAGAATAATGCAGTTCGGGTTGATGGCGAGCTTCATTTTCCAGTACAGAACTGGATGATGAATTTTGCATATCTGCCTGATTATCAGACTATGAAAGCAATAAATGGTGTTTTTTATTTAACTGGCGGCCATATTTCATGGTATGATTCAGAAAATGAAGAATGGATATATGATCTTGACATATTGAAGAGTTCATATAATGAAGTATTGGAACCTAAAGGATTAATGGGAATTACCGCAGATAGATGGTCTGGCAAGCAGACAGATAATGGAGCTTTAAGAAATTCAGATCCTTCAAATATTATTAATTACATCAACGAACTGAAAGATAGCCCATCTGTTTTAGCCTGGTGTTGGGATGATGAACCCAATTTAGATGGTTGGCAGTCTGGAGGGATTCCTCCACAGGTATTATCAGCCTGGCATCATATGACATCGATTGAAGATCCACACCATCCAACTCTGACTAATCTTGCCGGGTATATGTTCTGTCCGGGGAAAATATATAAAGAGGAATTTTCAATGATGTTCAGTGACCAGGTTCTGGGTAAAAAAGCAGCTGTAGCTGATATTATTCATGGTGCGCTTTTTGCTCTTGAGGCATATAAAAATTATCCAGATCCGGAAGATCCTACAAGAGGAGCCATTGATGTTTATACTGATTATTTAAATAATCGCAGGGAATGGAATTATGATTTATTACCAACGATGGCGGTCTCAGCTCCGGTACGAATTATTCTTACCGATCCGGCCTATTATGGACCACCAACACCTGATGAAGTCCGTATGCTTAACTGGCTAAATGTAGTTCATGGTGTGAAGGGGATGAACTGGTATCCATATTATGGTTATACACCAGCAGAGAATTTTGCGACAATGGGAGAAATTAGTCAGCAACTGCAGGAATTAGCTCCAGTTATTCTTGGCCCTGACAAAACAGATATCTCTGTGATAGATAACGCAAATACTAAAGGTAATCGTGTAGATACTATGATTAAAGAGACAGATGATGCTTACTATCTCTTTACCGTTCGCTTAACTGAACGTGAATGGTGGGATGACCCTTCTATTGAGCCAGAACAGATATCAGCTACCTTTAATATAACAGGTCTTCCTGACGTAGTTGAAGCTACTGAATATTTAGAACACAAAAAGATATTTGAAAACCATGGAACTGAATCTGGAGGTACAGACTTTAACTTCACTCTAGAACAGGACCCTGTACCAGGGACAATATCCATTGGAGGAGTATATAAGCAATCTGGATCTGGTGAAAGTCTTAATAGAAAGTACTACTATATCTTTGATGATAGTCAGGGAAATATTTATCTAAATGGATATTGGAAAGAAGGTGGAACATTACCTGCGGGAACAATTAATTATGATACAGGCGAAGTCTCGATATATTTTCCTGATATGTGGAGTAGAGATAGAAAAGTAGAAATACTACCTGGGATAGATTGTATTGTTGCATCATATGAACCAGTTCGTGAAGAGCGGAGAATAACAATAGAAAATGGTGAATTTACAGATACATTTATACGTAACGGTGTTCATATTTATCGTATTCCAAAGCAATTTGAGGAGAATATGCATCCCCCTGTACTTGAATTAATAGATAAACAGACAATTGAAGTTGGGGTAAATAACTGTTTTGATATATCTGCTATTGATGAGGATGGAGGAGGTCTTAGTTATAGTGCGGAGTTTATGCCAGAAGGAGCTGAATTTAATGAAGATACCCGGGAATTTACCTGGAATCCATCAGAAGAACAGGTTGGCACCTATCTTGTTGAATTTACTGTAACTGATCTAAGTGGGCTCACAGATAGTATGGAGGTAATATTGGATGTAATTAAACCAGTCAGTACTGCGCCTTTTATAGAAGAACAACCCTTATCTCAAGCGGTAAAAGAAGGTGCTGAGGTGACATTTTCAATAGTAGCAGATGGTCATCCGGACCCTTCTTATCAATGGAAGTATAATGGAAATGACATAGAAGGTGCAACAGAAGTTGAATTAACATTGACTAATGTTACTACTGATAATTCAGGTCAATATACAGTGGAGGTAACAAATGAACATGGAAGTGTAAGCAGTGATCCAGCCAATCTAATAGTCGTTGAGTCACCCCCATCTGTTGAAAATATAGAATGTATAGTTGAATATCATACAACATATCTCTCATGGAATAACCCTGAAAATAATGATGATATATGGAATAATGTCTTAATTATTCGGAAAAAGGATAGTGAACCTGATAATTATAAAGATGGTGAAGAAATATATAATGGTAAAGGTACTTCATTAACAGACAGAAGATTGGATGATGGAACTTATTATTATGCAGTTTATACATACAAAAATACCGATATAAATAATGTTTACTCTGATGGAATAATAATTGCTGTTACAATTCCAGATGAATTTAATAAAAATTATCTGAGTATTGATTCTGATCAAAAAGAAAGGTTACTTATAGGTCAAAATACCAGAGGAGACTTATATTCCCTATGGAATAGTCCAACAAGTACAATAGGCAGAGGGCCAGGGGGGAATGAGATATGTCTCTGGGTTTATAGTGATATTATTGGAGAGAGCATAGATCAGATACCTGCAGGTAGTGATATTATACATGCAGGATTAATCTTTAGTGTGAAGGATAATTCTTTTAATACAGAAGATATAATTCAAAAAGCTCGTAGTATAAATGTCTATAGAATCATAGATCCAGACAACCTTGGGTTACCTCATTATGCAGATGAGAGTGGAATAAGGGTTGGTTTAGATTTTAATTACCGTGACCACCGGCCTGGTGTTAATATCCCGTGGCAGATTCACGATGGAGATTCAAGTCAAAGTACTCAGGTCAACTCAGGTGATATATTGAGCTTATTAGAAGGTGTTGAACCTGTCGATACTTTAGATTTCTATCCAGATGCTTTTGTTAATAAAAATGTTAATACAGTACAGTTTGATATTACCAATGTAGTGCAGGCCTGGGCAAATGGCGAGGTTGAACAGGGCTTATTTATGACTACAGGTCAGGGCTGGGAAAACGGTGAGCAACTGCAATTATATGGAGTAAGTGCAGATGTAAATGAACATGAAAACAATAACGAAAATGGAGGACAGAATCTTAATCAAACTTACCAACCATATATTGAAATAATATACGCTGAGAGTGGTATTGCTCTTGATCTAACGCCTCCTGAACCTGTTAGTGATCTAACTATGGTTCCTGCTTCAGACAGTATTATCCTTGAATGGTCAAGGCCAACGGATTTAGATTTTGCTGGAGTTAAGATAATTCGCCGAGAGGGAATAGTACCTTTTAACAATCAAGACGAAAATTGCATTGCTTTCATTGAGTATGATGATAGTAATAATGATAGTTACACTGACACTGGACTGGAAAGCGGAAATACATATTACTATGCTATTTATACCTTTGATAGTGAGTTTAACTACAGTGAGAAGGTATGGATAA
>JBKGXW010000057.1:0-15389 GCA_046546395.1 Halanaerobiales bacterium | reverse complement strand
CCGTGAAGGCGGCCATACAGTTGGTGCCGGTGTTGTTACTGAAATTGTTGAGTAATAATACAATTATTAGCTGACTAAATAGTGGAACTGGATAGAGCAAACCAAATACTACAAACTAAACAGAACAAATAATATGTAATAGTAAAAATAGCAAGTAAAAATAGATAAGAAAAAAATAGATATTTTCTTTCTGGTAATACTACTAATATAGGCTGATGAAAAAAAGCATGTGTCTTTAACGGCACATGCTTAAAAAATTATTGACATTAACATTGTAATATGATAAATTAATTTATGTTGCACCTATAGATATATTGAGGGGGTGGCACTGTATGAGAGATATAATTACATTAGAATGTACAGAGTGCAAGAATAGAAATTATACCACTACAAAGAATAAACAGCAACATAGAGAACGTCTTGAGACAAAAAAGTATTGCAAATTCTGCAAAGAACACACCGTTCACCGCGAAACAAAATAGCGTATAAATGCTGCCATATTGCACCATAATATACTCAAGTGTTTTGTGAGAATTTTAATATAATTAACTATTTTTTTCATTACATTATAAACTAATGAAATTAGAAATAACTATATTATATTGGGATGTTTTTTGGGCAAGGACTGATTTATAGATTCAGCTATTATATTATAGCTGGATCCAGAGTGAGGATTTAAGTGAAATCTTTTAATTTGAGGTGAAACTGTATGGCTAAACAGAGTTTTCTGGGTAAAATCGGCAAGTTTTTTCGTCAGGTAAAGGCTGAGATGAAAAAGGTTAACTGGCCTAATAAAGATGATTTGTTGAAAAATACCACAGTTGTAGTAGTTACTATCCTGGCGATGATTATTTTTATCGGGATAGTAGATTTAACATTGAGTAATCTAATTACACCGTTAATTCAGTAACTAGGGGGGTGGGGGTTCTACTATCAAGTAGGGTCCTTTATTATGGCAGAAGAAGAAAAAAATTGGTATGTAGTTCATACTTATTCTGGTCATGAGAATAAGGTGAAGGCTAATCTGGAAAAAAGAGTAGAAACTACCGGTATGAGTGATCATATCTTTCGCATTTTAGTTCCTACTGAAGAAAAGATTGAAAAAAAGAAGGGGAAAGAAAAGATTGTTAGTAAGAAAATTTTTCCTGGATATGTGATTGTTGAGATGATTATGACAGACGATTCCTGGTATGTGGTTAGAAACACACCAGGTGTAACTGGCTTTGTGAGTAGTGGAACTAAACCATTACCTTTAATGCCAGATGAGGTCAATCATATTCTGCGGAGTATGGGACTGGAAGCCAGGAAAGTTGTTGCAGAATTTGAAGAAGGTGACAGAGTTAAAGTTATAGATGGTCCCTTTGAAGAGTTTGTTGGTATTGTTCAGGAGGTACATCCACAGCAGGGAAAAGCCAAAGTGCTTGTTTCTATGTTTGGTAGGGAGACCCCTCTTGAGTTAGAATTCTATCAGATAGAAAAAGCTTAATAAAAGGAGGGAAGATAAATGGCTAAAAAAGTTATAGGGAATATAAAGTTGCAGATTCCTGCGGGAAAAGCTAATCCGGCGCCACCAGTAGGTCCAGCCCTGGGTCAGCATGGTGTAAATATCATGGAATTCTGTAAGGCTTTTAATGCTAAAACACAGGACCAACCTGGTATGATAATTCCTGTAGAGATAACTGTATATGCAGATCGTTCTTTTAGCTTTATAACAAAGACACCTCCTGCTGCTATTTTGATCAAAAAAGCTGCAGGTATAGATACTGCTTCCGGTAGACCAAATGTTGAAAAAGTAGCTACTATAAGCAAAAATGATGTTAAGGAGATTGCAGAAATTAAAATGCCTGATTTAAATGCCGGTAGCCTTGAAACTGCAATAAGTATGATTGAAGGAACTGCACGTAGTATGGGGATTCTTGTTAAGTAGGAAAGAGGCTTGTTAAGAAAGAAATGAATTGGTTGCAATAAAAAATTATATTTACTAATTGATTTATTAAACTAGTTCGCAAAATAAGTGGGAGGACATAATCCGTTTACCACAAGGAGGAAATTTTCATGGCAAAACATAGCAAGAGGTATAAAGAGACAATTGAAAAGGTTGATAGGGAAAAATTGTACGATTCAAAATCTGCTTTTGGGTTAGTAAAAGAAACTTCTACAGCTAAGTTTGATGAAACTGTTGAACTTCATGCTAAATTGGGGGTTAATCCAAAACACGCTGATCAGAATATTAGAGGTACAGTGGTACTTCCCAATGGTACAGGTCGCGAAGTTACAGTAGCTGTTTTCGCTAAAGGTGAAAAAGTTAAAGAGGCAGAAGATGCAGGAGCCGATTTTGTTGGCTCGGATGAACTGGCTGAAAAGATCGAAGGCGGCTGGCTGGATTTTGATGTTGCTGTAGCTACACCAGATATGATGAGTGTTGTTGGAAAATTGGGTAGAGTACTGGGTCCACAGGGTTTAATGCCAAATCCCAAAGCCGGTACTGTAACTTTTGATATAGGGAAAGCAGTAAAAGAAATTAAGGCTGGTAAGATTGAATATCGTGTCGATAAGGCCGGTATTGTCCATCTTCCAATTGGTAAGGTTTCTTTCTCTGAAGAAGAACTTCTTGAAAACTTCAAGGTCATTATGGATACATTGGTTAAAGAGAGACCGGCTGCTGCCAAGGGCAAGTACCTCAGGAGTTTATCTGTGTCTTCTACTATGGGACCTGGAGTAAAAGTAGATACTGCTGAAGTAATGTCTCTACTTGGAAGATAAAACTATTGACAAGTTGAATTCACCTATGTTATTATAACAGGGTGTTAAAAATATAATACAAACCATAGACAGTAGGTGTCTTTATGACTTAATTCCCTACCGAGGTTATTGATATTGCAAAATGACTATCTTTTTTAGTTTGCATGGATATTATACCTCCTACCTGTCTATGGGTGGGATTTTTTAATGGCTGTAGGAAGCCATCGGGAAATTACATTTGTTAATGCTATGGCTGGCTTTAAGCCAATTGTTGAAACAGGTAGTTGTATTATTTTGAGGGGGTGAAAAGGTGGCAAGACCAGAAAAGGAAGCTGTTGTAAACGAGGTTATTGAAAAACTGACATCTTCTAAGTCTGTTGTTGTAACTGACTATAAAGGACTGGATGTTGCATCTATTACGGAATTACGTAAACAGCTTAGAGAAGCTGGTGTTGAGTATAAGGTTGTAAAAAATACCTTGGCCAGAATTGCCGCTAAAAAAGCGGAGTGGGAAGACCTTAATGAAATGTTTGTTGGACCAACTGCTATAGCTTTTGGTATTGAAGATGCTGTATCGCCTGCAAAGATATTAGTTGATTTTGCTAAAGACCATGATGATTTGGAAATAAAAGGTGGAGCATTAAATGGTGAAATAATCAGTTTTGAGAAAGTTAAATCACTGGCTGATATTCCGCCAAGAGAGGTTTTATTATCTCAGGTACTGGCAGGTATGAAATCTCCAATATCTGGTTTAGTTAACGTCCTGAATGGTAACTTGAGAGGACTTGTTCAGGTACTAAATCAAATTAAGGAGCAAAAGGCTTAAAAAGTTTATTATATTTATGTCGTAATAACAAAAATCTAAAAATGGTAAAACTATTTAATTAATAGTGAAAAATTTAAGGAGGTTTACTTAAGATGAATAAAGAAGAAATTATGAAGGCTATTGAGGAAATGACTGTACTGGAATTAGCTGAATTGGTAGAAGAATTAGAAGAAAAATTTGGTGTTAGCGCTGCTGCTCCTGTAGCAATGGCTGCTGCTCCTGGCGCTGCTGGCGGTGCTCAGGAAGAAGAAAAATCAGAATTTGATGTATTCCTGGCTGAAATTGGCGGTAAAAAGATCAATGTTATCAAAGCTGTTCGTGAAATTACAGGTCTTGGCCTGAAAGAAGCTAAAGCTGTAGTTGATGATGCTCCAGGAAACGTAAAAGAAGCAGTAAGTAAAGAAGAAGCTGAAGAAATGAAAGCGAAATTAGAGGAAGCTGGAGCTACTGTAGAACTTAAGTAGTTTAACGGAATTATCTAGAACTTTCATTAAAATAATCACTTACAATAATGAATTAGAAACACTCTGATTACTATCGGAGTGTTTCTTCATTATAGAAAAAAATATTACGAACAACATAGAAAAAATATTACGAACAATTTCTAGTGACATTATAACATTGTAATTATATATTACTCAACTTTCGGAGATGATATATATGCTTAGAGCCAGGTTAGCCATAAACAGGATTTGTTAACCATTTATAGCCTTCCATGCGGGATGGGAGCTTTTTATAACCTGAATTTTGCTTTCATCAAAATCAACATTAATATAAGTTAGATTGACGATATTGATATAACGTTCATTCAGTAAATGGCTAACCTGGTAAATTTAAGAACTCCGAAAGTTGTATTTATTATATTTCAATTTACTATATTGATCTGAAAAAGATTTACACAAATATTCCTTGACAAGCTAAAGCTATTGTGATAATATTATTAATTGTCGATAGCATTCTGATAAAATGGTTATTTTATACTTATGACTTTTGTTAATGCCTGTTACATAAGCAATAGATGAAATCTTTTCCAATATATTAACACAGCGGAATATGTATATGGGCATTTGTACAGGGTTATAATATAAATGACTGTTTTTTTATGGGTTTACAGAATTTTATAGATTTTGATTTGTAGATTTAATTATAGATTTCTATAAAGGTGTAAGAGCAAAAAATTTTGTCAGCAGGGTTTGTTCCTTGCTTTATATAATGTTTAATAAATTGTTATCCTGGAGGTGCAAAAATGGCAAATTTAAAAAGAAAAAGATATAGTTTTGCCAAGATTGAAGATGCACTAGAAGTGCCTGATTTAATTCAAACACAGGTCGAATCATATGAACAGTTTTTGAAGGAAGGGTTAAAAGAGGTATTCGAAGAAATTTCACCAATTGAGGATTTTTCAGAGAATCTTATTCTGGAATATGTGGATTATTATTTAGCAGATCCCAATTATGAAGTTGAAGAATGCCGTGATAGGGATGCTACTTATTCTGCTCCTTTACAGGTAAAAGTTAGGTTAATTAACAGAGAAACTGGTGAGGTTAAAGAGCAGGAAGTTTTTATGGGTGATTTCCCATTAATGACAGACAGGGGTACCTTTATTATTAATGGTGCTGAAAGAGTAGTTGTCAATCAGTTAATCCGTTCATCTGGTGTATATTTTGACGAAGAAAGAACAAAGGACGGCAGAAGATTAATATCTGCCAATATTATTCCAAACAGGGGTGCCTGGATTGAGTTCGAATATGACAAAAAAAGGATTGTCTCGGTTCGCGTTGATAGAACCAGAAAGATGCCTTCGACAGTATTGTTCAGGGCTCTGGGATATAGCAGTGATTTTGATCTTTTAGAAGCCTTTGATGAACATGAAGTAATACAGGATACTATTGAAAGGGATAACACCGACTCGACTGATGAAGCATTGATAGAGCTTTATAAGAGATTGAGACCTGGTGAACCCCCAACTGTGGATAGCGCCAAAAATTTAATAAATTCATTATTTTTTGATCCAAAAAGATATGATATGGCTGCAGTTGGTCGTTATAAACTGAATAAAAAGCTGGAATTGGATATTGATCCAGATAAACGCTGTCTTGATAAGAAAGACATAGTTGAAACAGTAAGATACTTATTAAAAATTATAGATAATCATCCAGATGCAGTTATAGATGATATTGATCATCTGGGTAATAGGCGTTTGAAGACTGTTGGTGAGTTACTACAGAACCAATTTCGGATTGGACTTTCCAGGATGGAAAGAGTAGTCAAAGAGAGAATGACTATACAGGATATAGATGTAGTTACACCACAGGCCTTGATTAATACCAGACCTGTAGTGGCATCTATCCAGGAATTTTTCGGAAGCAGTCAGCTTTCTCAATTTATGGATCAGACTAACCCATTATCTGAGCTTGCACATAAAAGAAGGGTTAGTGCACTTGGACCTGGTGGTCTGAGTAGAGATAGGGCTGGTTTTGAGGTCCGTGACGTTCACCATTCTCATTATGGAAGGATATGTCCGATAGAGACCCCTGAGGGACCAAATATTGGATTGATCGGTCAGATGAGTACATTTGCTACTATAAATCCTTTTGGTTTCCTGGAAACTCCTTATCGTAAGGTTATAGATGGTAAACCCACCAATGAGATAGAATATTTGACAGCTGATTCAGAAGATAAATATATAGTTGCACAGGCTAATGAGCCCATTGGTGAAGATGGTCATTTTGCAAATGAACATGTTATTTCACGTTTCAAAGGAGATATTTTAGAAATATCTCCTGAAAAAGTTGATTATATGGATGTTTCTCCAAAACAGCTGGTTGGCGTTTCGGCCTCAATGATTCCGTTTCTGGAAAATGATGATGCTAACAGGGCTCTTATGGGGGCAAACATGCAGCGTCAGGCTGTGCCATTGTTGACACCTGAGGCACCAATTGTTGGTACCGGTATGGAGTATAAAGCCGCTAAAGATTCGGGAGCAGTTATAATTGCAAAAAATGCCGGAACTGCTGTAAAGGTTACTGGTGATCAAATTTTAATAAAAACTGATAAAGGTAATATTGATAGTTATAAATTATTGAAGTTTAAGAGGTCCAATCAGGGTAGTTGTGTTAACCAGCGTCCTATTGTAAGGAAAGGCGATAAAGTAGATAAGGGGGATATAATAGCTGATGGTCCTTCCACAGAACATGGAGAAATGGCTCTTGGTAGAAACACACTGCTGGCATTTATGCCCTGGGAAGGTTATAATTACGAGGATGCTATTTTAATAAGTGAAAGTCTGGTAAAGGAAGATGCCTTTACTTCTATTCACATAGAGGAACATGAGGCAGAAGCACGTGATACCAAGCTTGGTCCTGAAGAAATAACTAGAGATATCCCTAACGTTGGTGAAACAGCATTGAAGAACCTGGATGATAGAGGTATAATCAGGATTGGTGCTGAGGTAAAAGAAGGAGATATACTGGTAGGTAAGGTTACACCGAAGGGTGAAACTGAGTTATCTGCTGAAGAAAGACTCCTGAGGGCTATATTTGGAGAGAAAGCCCGTGAAGTTCGTGATACTTCACTGAAAGTTCCGCACGGCGAAGAAGGGATAGTTGTAGATGTAAAAGTTTTCTCCCGTGAGCAGGGTGATGAATTAAAGCCTGGTGTTAATAGATTGGTACGTGTCTATATTGCTACTAAACGTAAAATATCTGTCGGGGATAAGATGGCTGGACGCCATGGAAACAAGGGTGTAATATCCCGGATTCTTCCTGAAGAAGATATGCCGTTTTTACCAAATGGTGATCCGGTAGAGATAGTACTGAATCCACTTGGTGTACCATCACGTATGAATATTGGTCAGGTACTGGAGGTCCATCTAGGTATGGCTGCCAGGGCACTTGGGTTACATGTTGAAACACCTGTCTTTAATGGTGCCCTGGAAGAAGATGTTGAAGATATGCTAGAAAAAGCAGGTTATGATAGAGACGGTAAAACTGTTCTTTATGATGGAAGGACAGGGGAGCCGTTTAATAATAGAGTAACGGTTGGATACATGCACATACTGAAATTGCATCACCTTGTTGATGACAAAATACATGCCCGTTCAACTGGACCATATTCTCTGGTTACACAACAACCGCTCGGTGGTAAAGCTCAGTTTGGTGGACAGAGATTTGGTGAGATGGAGGTCTGGGCACTGGAGGCTTATGGTGCTTCTTACACTCTTCAGGAAATGCTTACAGTCAAATCTGATGATGTTGTTGGTAGGGTGAAAACCTATGAGGCGATTGTCAAAGGAGAAAATGTTCCGGAACCAGGTATTCCTGAATCTTTTAAGGTATTAATCAAGGAAATGCAGAGTTTGTCTCTTGATGCAAAGATATATACAGAAGATGAAGAGGAACTGCATATTGCTGAAGATGAAGAGGACTTTAATGATACAGCCAAGAAGCTGGGTCTCGATATGGACTTGACCCTTAACACGGATTCTGATGATGATGACGATGAAGAAGATGATGAATAAAAAGGAAGGGGGAGTAACCCTTGTTTAATGTCAATAACTTTGATTCGATGAAAATCAGTATAGCTACTCCAGAGCAGATTCGAGACTGGTCCAGGGGTGAGGTTAAGAAACCTGAAACAATTAATTACAGGACACTGAAACCAGAGAAGGATGGTCTTTTCTGTGAAAAGATATTCGGTCCCACCAAGGATTATGAATGTCATTGTGGGAAATATAAAAGAGTAAGATATAAGGGCGTTGTATGTGACCGCTGTGGTGTTGAGGTTACCCGTTCTAAAGTTAGACGTGAACGGATGGGACATATCGAACTGGCTGCATCATGTACACATATCTGGTTTTTCAAGGGGATACCAAGTCGCCTGGGATTAATTCTGGATATGTCTCCGAGAGCGCTGGAAAAGGTAATATATTTTGTTTCTTATATAGTAATTGATCCCGGCGAAACACCTTTGAGTAAAAAACAGCTATTATCTGAAAGTGAATATAGAGAAGCCTATAGTAAATATGGCAGTAGCTTTGAGGCTGGCATGGGTGCTGAGGCTGTTAAAGAATTGCTCGCTCAGATTAATGTAGCTGAAGAGGTAAAAGATTTGAAGAAAGAAGTTAAAGAAGCCACTGGTCAAAGACGCAAAAGGGCTATCCGAAGACTGGAAGTCATGGATGGGCTGAATAACTCAGGTGTGAGACCTGATTGCCTGGTACTTGAAGTTATTCCGGTAATTCCTCCTGATCTACGTCCGATGGTTCAATTAGATGGTGGTAGGTTTGCAACTTCTGATTTAAATGACTTATATAGACGTGTAATTAACAGGAATAATCGCTTAAAAAGATTACTTGACCTTGGAGCACCAGAAATTATTATCAGAAATGAAAAACGTATGCTTCAGGAAGCAGTAGATGCATTGATAGACAATGGTAGACGTGGAAGACCCGTTACGGGTGCAGGAAATAGACCACTTAAATCGCTGAGTGATATGCTGAAGGGTAAGCAGGGGCGTTTTCGTCAGAATCTACTTGGTAAACGTGTTGACTATTCAGGAAGGTCAGTTATTGTTGTAGGTCCTGAATTGCAGCTGCATCAGTGTGGTCTGCCCAAGAAAATGGCCCTGGAGCTATTTAAACCATTTGTAATGAAGGGTCTGGTCGATAAAGGTCTGGCCCACAATATAAAGAATGCTAAAAGGATGGTAGAGAGTGTAGCTGATGAAGTCTGGGGTATACTGGAAGAGGTAATAGAGGATCATCCAGTGTTATTAAACAGGGCTCCTACACTTCATAGACTTGGTATTCAGGCTTTTGAGCCTGTACTGGTCGAAGGTAAAGCGATTAAACTTCATCCACTGGTATGTACAGCTTATAACGCTGACTTTGACGGTGACCAGATGGCTGTCCATGTACCTCTTTCTGCAGAGGCACAGACTGAAGCGAGATTGTTGATGCTTTCTACAAGTAATCTTTTAGCGCCATCTGATGGCCACCCAATCACAGTACCAACTCAGGATATGGTACTCGGTATTTTCTACCTGACTACTATAGCAGATGGAGAAAAGGGTGAAGGGAAAATTTTCGCTTCAACTGATGAAGCTATTAAAGCCTATGACACAAACAAAATAAGCCTTCAGGCCAGGATAAAGGTCAGGATTGATGGAAAGTTAATTGAAACATCAGTAGGAAGGGTAATTTTTAATGAAGCCTTACCAGAGGGTAGGGATTATATAAATGAACAAATAGATAAAGGGAGAATTGGCGAAGTTGTATCTGATTTGCAGGAGGCTTTTGGTAACAGCGAGACAGCAAAATCTCTGGATCAGATTAAATTCCTTGGTTATGACTTTGCTACCAGGTCTGGTATTACAATCGCTGTAACTGATGCTTCAATTCCTGAGGAAAAAAGTGATATTCTTAAAAAAGCAGATGAAGAGGTCTGGAACATTGAACAGCATTATAGACGTGGTGCAATTACAGAGAATGAGAGATATCATAAAGTTGTAGATATATGGAACAAAGCCAAAGATGACGTTACAAATGCCCTGCTGGGCCATCTAAATAAAGACAACAATATTTATATAATGGCGATATCAGGTGCCCGTGGTAATACCTCACAGATTTCTCAGCTGGCCGGTATGCGCGGTTTGATGGCAGACCCTTCAGGTAAGATTCTCGATATTCCTATTCGCTCCAGTTTCCGCGAAGGTCTTAATGTTATGGAATTCTTCATTTCAACACATGGAGCGAGAAAAGGTCTTGCTGATACAGCTATTAGAACAGCTGACTCTGGTTATCTGACCAGACGCCTTGTTGATGTTTCTCAAGATGTTATTATTCGTGAGGATGACTGCGGTACTGAAGAGGGAGTTGTAGTAACGGCAATCGGGGGAAAAGGAGATAATGCTGTTGAAACGCTTGCGGAAAGATGTATTGGGCGCATTTCAGCAGAAGATATTGTAAATCCAGAAACCAATGAAGTCATTGTAGAAAGAAATCAGATGATAAATAGGGCAATAATGAATTCGATAAATTCAGCAGATATTGAGGAAGTTAAAATACGTTCTGTATTCACCTGTAAAACAAAGCATGGTGTTTGCCGTAAATGTTATGGTAGGAATCTTGCTAATGGAAAACTGGTTGATATTGGTGAAGCAATAGGTATTGTGGCAGCACAGTCAATTGGTGAACCTGGTACTCAGCTTACAATGAGAACCTTCCATACTGGAGGTGTGGCTGGTGATGATATTACACAGGGTCTACCGAGGGTTGAAGAATTATTTGAAGGAAGAACACCAAAAGGCCAGGCAATCATTACTGAGAAATCTGGATATGTGAAAATTATAAGCAAGAAAAATAGCCGTAGAGTTGTTATTGAAGATGAAGAAGGCAAGAAGAAAACATATCAATTACCTTACGGATCTCAAATAAGTGTTAAAGATGGAGACTATGTTGAGATAGGGGATAAACTGACAGAAGGGCCAATGGATCCGAGTATTTTATTGAAGGTTAAGGGAGAGAAAGTAGTTCAAAAATATATTCTGGAAGAGGTTCAAAATGTCTATAGATCTCAGGGTGTTGAAACCAATGATAAACATATAGAAGTAATTATTAGACAGATGATGCGTAAAGTAAAAGTTGTAAATCCGGGGGATACAGATTTCTTACCTGGAAGTCTTGTCAATAGGTTTGAGGTAAGAGAAGCGAATAAGAAAGTTGCCGCAGAAAATGGAGAACAGGCTACTATTCAACCGGAAATACTGGGTATTACTAAAGCGTCTCTTGCAACAGACAGCTTCCTGTCAGCTGCATCTTTCCAGGAAACAACAAGAGTCCTGACAGAATCTGCTCTGGGCGGAAAAGTCGATCAATTATTGGGACTAAAAGAAAATGTAATTATTGGCCAGTTAATCCCTGCCGGTACTGGAATGAGACGATACAGGGATATCGATATAGTTGATGAAAACGGAATCCCACTTACAAACATGATGGATGAGATAATAGAGGAAGTGTAAGCGTGCAAAAAGGATCTTTCGCTGCAGAACAATTTTTTTGAAGTAATTATAGTTCGTATCCATCAAAAATAAGACTTCCAAATCTATGAGTCGTCCTGACTCGGATTTGCTCGCAACCTCCTGTTGTTCGGTCATATTTTTGATTCCTACTCACTTAGTTACTTAAGCAAACAAATTGCATTTTGCTCAAGAACACTTTTTGCAAGATTGTTTAATTAGAGATTAGTGTAAATGTGGTCATATTGGCTGAGCGGGAATTCGTCAGTTTACAGTCAGTGTGACCGTATTTTTAACTTATTTATAACTTGATGAATATTTTCCACCATTATATAAAATAATAGGTTGACAAGAGTATGCAAAGGTGTTAAAATACTTAAGTGTGTGTTGGTTAAACTTATCTTCGGGGGAGGAAGACTGAGTGATGATACTGACAAAATTGAATAAATCGAAGAATAAAGTTGTCGGTAAAAAGCAAACTATAAATGTTATCTTGGAAGGGAAAGCTGAAAGAGTTTTTCTGGCTGAAGATGCAGATAGACATATTCTTGATGAAATTTATAGAATAAGTAAAGAAAATAATGTTTCTATTGTAAAAGTTGACAGCAAATTGAGATTAGGTAGAGCGTGTGGAATCGATGTTTCGGCTGCATGTGCTGCTTTATTGAAGTAATTGGAAGGGGGTGTACTTATGCCAACAATTAGTCAGTTAATCCGTAAGGGAAGAAAAGAAGTTACCAAAAAGACTACTGCCCCTGCTTTACAGGGATCGCCTCAAAAAAGAGGAGTTTGTACCAGGGTTTCCACTATTACACCAAAGAAACCTAACTCAGCTTTAAGAAAGGTTGCCCGTGTAAGGTTGACAAATGGAATTGAAGTGACAGCTTATATTCCCGGTATTGGCCACAACTTACAGGAGCACTCTGTTGTTCTCGTTCGTGGTGGTAGGGTTAAGGACTTACCTGGTGTTAGGTATCATATTGTCAGAGGAGCTCTTGATACAGCGGGGGTTGATGACCGCAGACAGGGGCGTTCAAAATACGGAGCCAAGAAACCAAAGTAAAGGGGGGAGATAAATGCGTAAAAATAGAGCAGACCTGAGAACGGTTGACCCAGACCCTATATTTAATAATGTTACAGTAACCAGAATTATCAATAAACTTATGTTGGATGGAAAAAAGAGTTTAGCAGAGAACATTTTTTACGATGCGATGGATTTGATTACTGAAAGAACAGAGGATGAAGGTATTGATGTAATGAGAAAGGCAATCGAGAATGTTAGTCCTGTACTGGAAGTTAAGTCCCGTCGTGTTGGTGGTTCAAACTATCAGGTCCCAATTGAAGTTAATGATCGCAGACGTTTAGCACTTGCTATCAGGTGGATAGTTGATACAGCTCGCAAAAGAGGCGAAAGAACTATGACTGAACGTTTTGCAAATGAATTAATAGATGCTGCCAATGGAACTGGTGGAGCTGTTAAGAAAAAAGAAGAGGTACACCGTATGGCTGAAGCTAATAGAGCTTTCGCACATTACAGGTGGTAAATAATAAGAGATATAAGATTATAATAAATGAAAGGAGGGGGAATAGATGGCCCGTCAATTTCCTTTAAAGAAAACTCGTAACATAGGTATTATGGCACATATTGATGCAGGAAAAACTACAACAACTGAACGTATTTTATATTATACTGGTAGAGTGCATAAAATAGGTGAAGTTCATGATGGCGCGGCGGTTATGGACTGGATGGAACAGGAACAGGAAAGGGGCATTACTATTACCTCAGCTGCTACTACCTGTCAGTGGAAAGATCATCGAATAAATATTATAGATACGCCCGGACACGTGGACTTTACAGTTGAAGTTGAAAGATCTCTACGTGTTCTTGATGGTGCAATTGCTTTATTCTGTTCTGTTGGAGGTGTTGAACCTCAATCAGAGACTGTCTGGAGACAGGCAGATAAGTATAAGGTGCCCAGGATTGCATTTGTTAATAAAATGGATAGAATGGGTGCTGATTTTTTCCAGGTTGTTGAAATGATGAAAGATAGGTTGGGAGCAAATGCGATACCTATACAGATACCAATCGGAAAAGAAGATAACTTTACTGGTGTTATAGATTTAGTTGCTATGGAAGCTATTATATATGATAATGATCTGGGTGTAAATTATGAAAGAACAGATATTCCAGAAGAATATCAGTCTCAAGCTGCTGAATATAGAGAATTATTGATGGAATCTCTGGCTGAAAAAGATGATGAATTAATGATGAAGTACCTCGAAGGTGAGGAAATTAAGGTTGAAGAGATGCAGGCATTATTAAGAGAAGCAGTAATAGATGTAGATATTATACCTGTTTTATGTGGATCAGCATTTAAAAATAAGGGTGTTCAGTTATTAATGGATTCTGTTGTTAAGTATATGCCCTCACCTGTTGATGTTCCTCCTGTAACAGGAATTAATCCTGAGACAGAGGAAGAAGCAACAAGGGCTGCTGATGATGATGAACCATTCTCAGCACTTGCTTTCAAAATTATGGCAGACCCATATGTTGGTAAACTGGCTTTCTTCAGATGTTATTCAGGTGTTTTGAGTGCAGGCTCTTATGTATATAATTCTACAAAAGATACCCGTGAAAGGGTAGGACGTATTCTACAGATGCATGCCAATCATCGCGAAGAAAGAGATGATGTATATGCAGGGGATTTAGCTGCTGCTGTTGGTTTGAAGAATACAGGTACTGGTGATACATTGTGTGATCAGGATCATCCAATTATACTTGAGTCAATGGAGTTTCCGGAACCTGTTATCGATGTTGCTATAGAGCCAAAGAGTAAAGCTGATCAAGATAAGTTAGGTATGGCATTGCAGAGGCTGGCTGAAGAAGATCCTACTTTCAGGGTTCGTACTGATGAAGAAACAGGTCAGACTATTATTGCCGGTATGGGTGAACTCCACTTAGAAATCATAGTTGATCGTCTATTGAGGGAATTTAAGGTAGATGCCAATATAGGTAAACCACAGGTTGCTTATCGTGAAACAATCTCTAAAGCAATTACAGATGTTGAGGGTAAGTTTGTCCGCCAGAGTGGTGGTCGTGGTCAGTATGGTCATGTTGTCATAGATATGGAACCACTTGGTGAAGGCGGTGGTTTTGAATTTGAAAACAAAATAGTTGGTGGAACTATTCCAAAGGAATATATTGCACCTGTAGAATCAGGTATTATAGAAGCAATGGAAAACGGTGTTATGGCTGGTTTCCCGATGGTTGATATAAAAGTAACATTGCATGATGGTAGTTATCATGATGTTGACTCTTCTGAAATGGCCTTTAAAATTGCTGGTTCAATTGGTTTTAAAGAGGCTGCAAAACGTGCCAGGCCTGTTATACTTGAACCGATAATGAAGGTTGAAGTTACAACACCTGAAGAATATATGGGTGATGTTATTGGTGACCTTAATGGACGCCGCGGACAGGTTCAGGGTATGGAGCCAAGGGCTAATGCACAGATTGTTAAAGCTTTTGTACCATTATCTGAAATGTTTGGATATGCTACAGATCTGAGATCAAAAACACAGGGTCGTGCAAACTATTCAATGCAGTTCTCACACTATGAACCTGCACCGAAGAGTATTGCAGAAGAAATAATGGGAGAATAAGAAATTGAAACTATTCATAAACCAGAATAGAAGATTTAATATGTTTAATTATAAAAAAATATTTTAAGGTATTTTAAGGAGGAAAATCGAAAATGGCAAAACAAAAGTTTGAAAGAACTAAACCACATGTTAACATTGGAACAAT
>JBKGXW010000056.1:0-15483 GCA_046546395.1 Halanaerobiales bacterium | reverse complement strand
ACCTGTAATGAAAAAAGCAATATTATTACAATGATACAATTAATTATTTTTATCTTCTTACCTGGTTTTCTCCTATACATCATTATCACCCTCTATGCAATAGCTTTCTATTACTACCAATGCCGCCAACTGACTACGATCAGATGTTGATTTAATATCAAGTTGATTAATACTATAATACTTATGATAACTACTTATCTCTTCAAGTAAGCTTAATAGTTGCTGATAATCTCCTTTAATTTGAGCACGATATATTAGTTTAACTGGTTGGCTGGCTTCCTTTACCTGAACAAATTTATCTAAGTCATAATTCTCTTCACTGTATCCAATACTATACCCAGGCTCATCTTCAGAATAAGAGACGTTTCCAGGACCATCCTGACTACTTCTCTCAATGAAAAATTCCTTACTCACAATATCAATATCCTTTTCCCTGATCCTGCTGTCAAGAAAATTAAGCACTTCCAGTCTGATGTCTGAAGGATCTCCCTGATAAAAATATTCCTCGAGAATTCTTCTTTTCTGATTAACTTCGGTTAATTTTTCTATATAGTTATCCATACTCCTTAATTGTAGTCTGGATTTTTCCAGCTTGTGTTCATGATTCTCATACTCTTTATTGAAAGCAAAATAGCTATCCAGTAGAGGTAGAAATACCATCCTCCCGGCAAATAATAATATGATAATTACTATAGCAAAAATCAACAAAACCTTTTCGCGTCTACTCATCTAATAGATCACCTGCTATCCTGAAACGTTCATATCCCTCTTCGACAACTATGCCCCCCATAAATTCAAGATTGTAGAACTTCTTCGAATCTTCCAGAGCCTCCATTACACCTGAAGCAGAAAGAGCAGAACCATCCAATATAATCATACGGTCATCCTCAAAACTTAAATGATTTATCTCTATATCTTCAGGTAACATGTTACTTAATTCATAGATATACGCAATATAAGATTGCTTATTTCCCAGTATCTGATTGTATATTTCTATCTGTTCCTGACTACTGGCTATTTGAGCCTCAATGCTCTCCAGTTGACTCACGGCTGGTTCCAGCTGTCCCAATTGTTCTCTATTAAAAGCAAAATTGTTCTCTTTTGTCTGGTAAATCATATAAAATGAAAGGGAATTGACAGCCAGAAACAAAAAAATCAAAAAATAAATTATAAATCTATACTTATTTCTTTTTTTCTTCTTTTCAAAGGAGAGTTGGGTTAATATGTTTAAGCTTTTAATATCTAGTTTGCTTAATTTCTTTCCCATAATTATCTGTTTAAAATCATCTTTTTTATCAGTTGTATTCAAAATGCTGCTGTCAGGCTGAATACCAACACTTTCATTCTCAATATTTTCTGCCTTTTCATTTCCATCTAGTTCTAATAGATTATCTGCCTTGACCGCACTACCATCTGTAGATATAAAAAGTTCAGAAATCTCTATATGCTCTTTCAGATACTCTATGGTCCTTCTCAGTTCCTCATTCAACCTGTCCAGACGGCAGGAGCGAAAATAAATCCCTTGATTATGACAAATAGTAAAGGCTGTCATATCAAAGTATCTATCAATATATAGCAATCCCCTCAGATCATTCAAATCTTCTATAGTAGAGCTTTCAAAGTGTCCCTCTCGTTGTCTCTTTCTATGATAAATATAGAATAATAATGGAAGTGGTAAAATATAATTTATTTTTTTACCACTACTTCTAACTAGTCTATAGACTTTATCAACCACTTCTTTTCTAACAGCAAAGCAAACAACAAATAAGCTATCTTCATCCTGATCAGTGCCATTATAATTCCCGTAATATTGTTGATCGATATAATAAGAATAATATAAGTCTTCTTCACTCACAGGGAGTAAATTAATAAACTTTACCCTGACTAACTCTGATATTTTATCCCTGGCCTGTATCGGCACAAAGAAACTATCAGTAAATAAACTGCTCGATGAAATCAAGATTAGCCATTCTTTTCTATCAAAAAATGAACTATCAAGTTCTCCATACATATAGGTGTTATCTGATAAATATATCTGTCCATTATTTGTTTTACCAGCCTTTATTAATTTAATTTTTTGATTATCAATTATTATATAGTTGGTAGAATCTAATTTCTTTTTATTATTCATAGATAGATACTCCTCTTTGATGACTTCTTCCTATATGAATATCTGCCAGTATAGGAGGCAATTCAAAGCCCTCACTACTGATAGTTACTTTAACCATATTGGGTAGATAATCCTTTTCTTCCAGAGACCAGTTATTGACCCAGTAATTATTTCGGGAATCGAAATACTGATAATCAATCCGATAAATACTGAAATCACTGAAAAAATTCATATCCTGTACCTGATAATTATTTGAAAGATAATTATATCCACCGGCTATACTCTGTCTATTATATGATTGATGTCCCTCTTCTTTTCTAACCAGCAAATTGGAATAATAATCTACTTTATAACTTACTTCCTTGAGAACACCGTCTTTCTTTGTCAAAAATCTAATTCCCTGATAATTCCCCTTAAACAGATTATCCTTATATATAGGTGAATAATAAAGATTACTTAAATCATTTCTGAGTTGCTTATCAAACACACGCCAGTTCTGCTCCCATTCACTCTGATCAGCTACCCTTTCCCAGGTCAGCAGCCCCTGATCGAGAAACATAAATACAGCAGTAAGTATTACCCCGGTTATTGTAATAGCGATTAAAATTTCGATTAGTGTAAAGCCATCTTCTGACATCTGCCCATACCCCTTTAGTTCAATATATCAATTCTTGTATCTGTGTAATAGTCCTTTAATATTCTTGTAATATTCCTTAATATTGACTGTAATGATTCTTTGCATGAATTCCTGTAATAATTCAATTGTGTAATTTATCATAGTCAATCTATATATCTACCATGTATAGTCATTCAGAACAGTCAATATCTTTAGTCATTCTGTGTGGTATGAATTACTCCGATACAGCTACTCGCTTACTATAAGACGCCTACTCTGATGATCACGGATACCATTACTGGCATTCCACTCCACAATAAGCTGTATTTCCTTTAACCCCTTACTAGTCCCCTGATTTAATACTTCTCCTATTCCAGATCTGGAGTCATTACCTTCCAGATATCGAATCTTAAAATCTGATCCACTCACTAATAATTTCTCTTCAACTCGCCAGTTAAAATTTTGACTCATATATTCAAAACTACCATGCCTGGCAAGCTCAGTACCATTTATAATCTGACTCATTTTACTCTCAGACCAGGTGATAATATAATTATGATTCCGGTTATTCTGGATGCTGTCTGTAACAATTAGATATCCCTCTACCAGAATAGAAAGACTAATACCAAGAATCACCATTGCTATTAAAGTATCCAGAAGGGTAAATCCTTCTACATTATTAAATTTCAGAAACATCTACAACACCCCTTTAATTACTCCACTCCAGTGCGCTGCTTATAGAATCAATACTGACTGTGTGAATACTACTGTTCTGAAGTCTAAGCGAAAAAACTACACCTGAACTTGTCCCATCTGGATAAAATATTATCTTATCTTTATCGCGGCTAACTATCTCCAGGTCATAGCTGAAAACCTGTTCTCCATCTGGTCTATATATCAATTGATCATCCTGTAAGAAAACCTCTATTTTCTTCTGCTGGCTGATACTTCTCTCCTTTACAGCAGTAAAGATTTTATCCACCCTCAACAACTGCCCCCTGGTCTCAATAGATTCAAGGTATTTGGCAAATTCGGGTAGGTTAACCGCTATTATAACAGCTATTAAAACTATTACAATCATAACTTCCAGTAGAGTAAAGCCCCTCTCACCAATTGGTAACATCAGCATCTTCGTCTGAACCGCCCTCTATACCATCTTTTCCATTTGACCACAGGTCATATTTATGTGTGTTGTGACGCCCTGGTATCCTATATTGGTATTCATTTCCCCAGGGGTCCAGCGGTATCTCCTTCTTCTCCAGATAAGGACCATTCCAGTCCCCGGGAAGTGGTGGTGTTGTAGGTTCTTCTATCAGGGCTTTTAGTCCCTGTTGATTGGTGGGATACCTACCATTATCAAGTCGGTAGTTATTTAAAGCCACTTTAAAGACATCAATCTGGTTTCCGGCAGCTGTTTGATTTGACTGAGATATCCGGCTAAATAATTCCGGCCCAACAACTGCCAGAAAAGCAGCGACAATTACTATAGCTATCAATATTTCAATAAGAGTAAAGGCCTCTTCTCTTTTATTCTTATTTTTTGATACATTTCCCATCCTGATAAATTTCATTTAAATCACCCCTCATAAAGTGTTTTTGACCATAAAGTACTTATCTCGAAATTTCAAACCTGTTCAATATATACAGACCATACCAGTGCAGACTTTCTTTAATATAATCTTGAGTTCACTCATTTCTGTCCTATATAATACTACTGATTCCCATAACCGGTAGGAGGGTAGCAAAAACTATAAATCCGATTATCAGGGCAACACATAGTAATATTAATGGTTCAAAGAGTCTCAGGAACCTTTCCAGACTTTCCCTGTACTCCACAGCCATATCTTTCCCAACTTCTGTCAACATTCTACCAAGTTCTCCCGTCTGTTCTCCCACCCCAAGTAAATATATTGTTATATCGGGAAAGGCACCGGTACTATCCATTGCCTGTGATAAGGGGCTGCCTCGTTCAACACTTAAGGCTATTTTTTTCAGGGCCTGACTATAAAGGGAGTTTCCAGTCACTCCCCGGATTATTTTGAGCGACTTTAGTAGTGGCACGCCATTTAATACCAGTATTCCAAGCCCACCGGTTATTCTACTGACGGCTAATTTGCCAATCAGTTTACCCAGTATGGGAATCCTCAATTTTACCAAATCCAGATAGGCCCTCCCCCCCTCAGTTCTGGAATAATATAAAAGGACCAATATCAGTGCAATAATTATTCCCAGGACAATTAGGCCGTTCTGACTCAGGAAGTTACTTATATTCAGGAGAATAATAGTTGGAAATGGTAAAATCCTGTCATATGAATTGTATATATTTATAAACTTCGGTAAGATAAAAACAAGAATGGTAAATACGGCAACTACTGAAAGAGAGAGCAGTATAACAGGATAGATCATACTGGAGATAATAAAAGAACGCATTTTCTCGTTTTCTTCCAGGTCTTCAACAATTTGTTCACAAATCAAAGCAAGATAACCACTCTCCTCACCAGCCTTAATCATGCTGATATAACTACTATTAAAATAAGCAGGATAATCACTTAATGCACCTGCAAAGCTTCGGCCCTCTTTCACTGATTTATGGATATCCTCCAGAATATCTTTAAAATTAGATTCTTTAAATAGATTTATTATTATCGCCAGTGATTCGTTTAGCTGAACCCCGGACTTTAGGAGATTTGCTAACTGTTTGCTGAAAAGAAGAACATTTTTATGTCTATTGAGAGTAAAAAAACCCTGATTTAATGCAGTTACTTTTTTTTCAGTATCCTTTTTCAATTTGTTATTTTCCTGTTTTATTAACTCAAAGGGGTGTAGTCCTTCTTTTTCCAGAATTTTTATTATCTTTTGATAGCTTTCACCACTTATCTTGCCCTGGACAGTAACACCTTTATTGTCCACAGCTTTATATTTATATTCCTGCATAATAGCCACCTTCTTTACCTGGTTATGTCCTGGTAACACGTAAAACCTCGTCAATGGTTGTAAATCCCTGTTCTACTTTATCTAGACCATCGGAGAATAATGACCTGACACCCAAGTTCTCTGCAGTATCTCTTATTACCGATATATTACTTGTATTGTGAATCAATCTCTCTATCTCATCTTCTACTACAAGGAGTTCATAGATACCTGTACGTCCAGAATATCCGATACCACTACACTCTTCACAACCATTTGCCCGGTATATTCTACTGCCATTATAACCCAGCGAGGATAGGTCCAGTTCACTCCTGGCTGGAGTGTATTCTTCACGACAATCAGTACAAAGTAATCTAACAAGTCTCTGGGCTAATACTCCTTTCAATGTAGCACTTAATAGATAATCCTCCACCCCCATATCCAGAAGACGAATAATCGCTCCAGCAGCATCATTCGTATGCAGTGTAGCAAAAACAAGATGTCCGGTAAGAGCTGCCTGAATAGCTATACTGGCTGTCTCTATATCTCTGATTTCCCCTATCATAATGATATCCGGATCCTGTCTCAGAATAGAACGGAGACCGCGGGAAAAGGTAAATTCTATCTCTGGTTTTACCTGTATTTGATTAATCCCATATAATTGATATTCAACGGGGTCTTCAATAGTAACAATCTTTTTCTCCGGGGTATTCAGATGATCCAGTGTTGCATAAAGAGTAGTGGTTTTTCCACTACCTGTAGGACCGGTTACCAGTATGATACCATGAGAAAGCCCCACCAGTCGATAATAATGGTCCAGCACATCAGATGCAAACCCAAGGTTGCGGAGATTAAGGAGAACATCTGCCCTGTCAAGAAGCCTCAATACCACCGACTCTCCATATAGTGTAGCCATAGTGGAAACCCTGATATCCAGTTCCCGGCCGAGTACCCTTATTCTTATCCTGCCCTCCTGTGGTAATCTCCGCTCAGCAATATTAAGTCCGGCCATGATCTTTATCCTGGTGACAATCGCCGGAAAGAGCTTTCGCGGTGGTGCAGGGTTATCAAATAGAATACCATCAACCCTGTATCTCAGTTTTAAACTATTCTCATATGGTTCCAGGTGTATATCACTGGCATTCTTTTTCAGCGCTGTTGTGATTATGGCATTAACCAGCCTGATGATAGGTGCTTCCTGAGCCAATTCCTCCAGATTCTCAATTCTATTATCTATATCAAGGTCTGCAAAATCCTCGGATACAGTGTGGAGATCATCCATCATTCCCTCAACTGTCTCCAGGGGTGCCTCCAGATACTCATTTATCATCTGGTCCATTGCCGGACCTGCTATCATCTTAACCTCCACAGGAATAGAACCATATACCTGTAGTTGATCAATTACTGGTAATGGGGGCTTCTGGTCAGATACAAACAGAATGTACCCATCTTCCATAGAAATTGGTAATAGACGATATTCCTTCAGCCTATCCCGGGGATATTTACTTAATAAATCCAGCTCAATACGCCCTAATAAATCCTGCTCGGACATGACATTCACCCCTGTATATAAAATCAATACCTCTTACCTGAATACATTTTCACCCTTAAAGTGTACAACAAATTCCTGATCGGATTTTTCCATAATAACACTGTTCTCATCTATAGATTTAACCAGATAACCGTCAATAGTCTGTCCCACCCTGATCAAATAGGATTGATGGTTATTTTGACTTATAATAATAGCCATCCTGTCGTTTTCTTTCAGTGAAACGCCCTGGAGATAAAAGGGTACCGATTCCACCTGATCCATATAATTCAATCGATCGTCTAACTCAGAATCTATTTCTTGATTACTCTCTTCTTCCTCCTGCTGAGCACTCTGTTGTTCGTCTATAAGGTTATTATCCTCCAGGGAATTATCTACTTCCAGAACTATATCAGTCTCATCGTTTTCAATCTGACTCTCATCCCGGTCCTGATTATCTGACTGATTTTCTATATCCTGATTTTCCTTATCCTGATCTCCCTCATTATTTAGGACAATTAATCCAAAAAGATTTCTATTCGCAACAATTTCCTGATAATCAACTGGAAGATTATCATTAAATGCAATTAAATCTTTATATGCTGATTGATCACCTATTATATTTCCCGTCTCATCTGGATTATTGATGGTATCTACCAGTGACGGAGCTCGACCATCATCAATCTTACTATCACCAGCTAAATACCTCTCTCTGAAATTATTTAATTGTTCATTAATCTGCTCATTAAAACTACTATTAGCTGATACACTCAATATATTTCCTTCATATAACTGATAATTGTTATATAAGTACCAGAAACAGAACAGTAAAATTATTACCAAAATAATTAATACTTTTTTTTCTACCGCCATATTAAGTGTCATTCCTTTCACTGCGCACATTGCTCAAAAAGTAACAAAAGATTTCCTTCAAACTATTCAACCCGGAAAGCTATTTTCTTCATTCCAGGATATTACCTCTATATTCCACTGACCGTCCATGTACTGCCGTTTTATTACTGAAGATATCTGATAGCTCCTTTTTTCTGGAATATCTGCATTTATTACTATCCTTAAATATCTTGAACCTGTAGTGAAAAAACCACTGATTTCGTGATATGCTTCATCTGAAATAATATTTTGAAGGGCATCCAGTTCAGTTATTTCATTCTCTTTTCTATAGCTTATGATTGATTCTAACACCTGTTCTTCAAGGCCTTTACCTATAATAATGGCAGCAAGGGTCTCTTCATCTACAAAATTAAGATTGATTCTTCCTTCCACTGTCAGATATGATTTGATTTTATCAAATGTTGAAATATCAATACCATCTAACTCGGCCGGTATGCTGTCAATGTCATCAAATTTCTGTTCCTCTTCACGATAGCTTTTCAAATCTTCCAGAAAAACTTCGGAAAAGGCATAATTCAATCCAGCAAAATCAAATATCTTCTCCAGATTCTCAGGAGAATCGTGGTTTATATTAAATTTACCAAGGGATGTCAGTTTAGTACTAATATTTGCCTCGGCAAAGTAGTCTTCCAGCATAAAGAGATCTGCCACCAATTCGCCTTCAATCAGGTCTTCTACCTGACTGTCCCACCCTTCTATCTCCCGAAGCACATCCAGTTCAACAAAGTTTATATTCAAGAAACTTCCAGCATCACTTATCTTAACTTGATAATCAACAATCCCATTACTTCCTTCAATTGCTTTCAGCCAGTTGTCCTGAACTGTATCATACAATGTTTGATCATTCATTAGTGTATTAACTGCGATATTGTAAGCAGACATAGAAGTATCTCTAAGTTGCTTCTGTTCAGAATAGTTTTCTATCAGATGACTGTCCAGATAATAGTTGTCCAGAATATAGGAAAAAATAATGGTAAGAATTACAATTGACCAGAGTACTATTATTAATGTATATCCTTCCTCTTTTTTTAACATAAAAAAGCCCCTTATAGTCCTTTAAAAAAGAATATATAATTATTGGATTATTTTACTACTTAATTCTATATCAACACTGATTCTCCTGCAAAAAAAATAAATATCTTCTATAAATCAGTAATATTTGTTAAAAATAATGATTTTCACCTATTCATTCAGAAGGTTTGTGTCAAAATCTAAACTCGTGAACTTGCAGAGGTCCGACCTGTCATCAACTGCCGCTTTCATCGCTGTATTCACCTACTATCTGGAGAAACTATAAAAAAACGGCTAATACCAATAATTTCAATGGTTTTAGCCGTGTTATTACTAATTCTAATTTGTGTCAAAGAGCATCTCTAAAAATTAAGCTGATAAACATACTATATTCCCTATCTATACCAAATATCAAACAAATGGTCAGGAAGAGATTGAAATTTGACTCCCCTTCTCCAGCTTTTTAATCTGCTGTTCACCGGTTTCAGCTAATTCTTTAAATTCTCCAATAGTCTGTTTCATTACAGGGAGTGCTTCCTGTTTATATGTACTAATTGCATCCATAGCGGAAATTACATCAGCAAAAGCTGTTTTTAATGTTTCTACTGATATATTAGCTTCCATAGATTGTTTCTGGATTTCTGCACCCTGTTCCTTTAACATCCGTGATGTACCGCTAATCAAATCATTTGTTGTTTCATTCAGCAGCTCTATTTTCTTCAAAACAATTTTCTGATTATATAGTGCACTGGCTACAGTGGCCGCAATTCTCATTGCAGATACTGTCACATTAATGGCACGGTCAACTCCCCTGATTAATTCTTTATTATTTCTTCTAATGACTTCTACAGCTATTATTCCCTGCTGGTTAACAACCAACATCTGCTGCAGGTCCATAATTCTCTGTCGCAACGGAAAGAGGATTTCCTCAGTGATAAACTTGATTTTATCTGGATCCATATTCTTTGATTTGGCAAGCTCAATTTGATTGCTTATTTCCTGATCCATCATGTTTCCCATTTCTATTTCCTTCTGCAATTTTTTTGTCAGGTCCCTCATGGCAACTTCTTCAATTTCCAGTGTAGTATTATCATTAATCAGGGTCTCTTTACCTTTCTCCAGTGACTTGACAATATCACTGATAACATCATCAGCTTTCTGGTATTTATTGAAGTATGCCCTTACTGGATTAAATATTTTACCCAGAATACCCGTTTTGGTAAAATCAATCAGACTGGGATCAAGGTCTTTTACCTCTCGCTGTAAATCAAGAAGGCTTGTTGCTACAACACCACCTTCTCCCCCACCCTGAGACAAATTACCTACAGAATTCTGTAAAAGCTCATTTTTGCTGGCAGATGAGCGAAGTGTATCTATACCAAATTCCTCTATTGAGTTCATAATTGTTTTTCGTTTTTCTAATGAATCCAGGTCCAGTTCCATGATTTCTGATACATTTTTCTCAGCCATCTCTTTCAATTTGACAACTTCTTCAGGAACAGGTTTAACCTGTTCAACTATCTCTTTTTTTACTGACTCAGTATCCATAACTTCCATATTAAAACCCATAAATATTACCTCCTTAGTTGATAAACCTTACATCTGGGCATTAAATAAGTTCTTAAGTTTATATACAACATCATCTGTAGCTGCATTAATACTGGCCGCCTCATTTATATTCGAAAGGTTTTCCAGCACTTTTATATCAGCATTATAACCAATTGTATAAACAGGTATTTCGAGCCCCTCAAGCATATTTCTGACATTATTGAATGAGTGACCTACATTCGTATCACCATCAGTCAAGACAAATAGCATTAGTTTTGCATCTGGATTATTCTCCTTTTCTTCCATCAGCATTTTTGAGGCTACGATTATTGCATCAAACATAGCAGTACTACCATTAGCCCTCATATCTTTAACTGCCCCTGTAAAGTAGGACCTCTGGTTCAAATCAAATTTTTCAATAGGAAGGTTAATATTAACATCAGACGAAAAAGTAACAAGTCCAACTTTGTTGTCTGAACCAATATACTGAGCACCGGTTAAAAGAGATTCTTTTAGTTTATTTAATGGCACCCCATCCATACTACCTGAAACATCAGCAACAAATACAGAAGCTATTTCTGTTCCGGCATCTTTCTTTTCCTTCCACAATTTCTGACCACTGGCAATTACATTACCTTCAAATTCCCTCATTTCAGACTTATAATCATCAAAATTATTAAAACCATATCTTGAAGCAAGCCTCTGATTCTTATCATTTTTGCAAAATTCTACAAACTTCTCCAGGATTTCTTTCTTTACTGCTGATAATTGTCCTATTTCATAGATAGGATTGTCATGTCTGACACCAAATGGAGTAAAGACATAATCAGACCTTAAATCAGGAGAATTGGTATAGGTTTGATATTCCATTATAAATCCATCAAGTACACCTGTCCTGGCAGATTCCCTCATCTGCATAGTGGTAAATGCAACAAAGGGTATATTAAGCTGAAATGACTCAAAACCATTAACAGCTTTTTCACTCAATAAATCATTATTGTCAAAAGAATATAATGTTGATAAGAGAAAATTAAGTCCTGTTGAACTGGCAAAAGGATTTGTATACCCCATTGCTATTTCATCTGCAGCCACAGCTTCCGTGATAACCTTTTGATTGATGGCACCGTATTTATCTATCATTTCATTATACTGGTTTTTAGAAAACAAAACCCCTGCAACATTTCCAACAAGCCTTTCTTCATGTAAGGTGATTTCCTGACCGCTTGCTTCAATAATTTTACCCCAGAGCATATTGGAGGGCGAAAACGCATCAGGGAGATATTTCCCTGAAGTAATATAATCTGTACCAGTACCCGAATCAATTGACCTTATCTGTACTGAGGCTCTTTGACCTCCGACTTCTATTCCAGCTCTATTAAATTCTCTGGCCACCTCAACAAGCCAGGCATCTTTGTTTTCTCCCGCCTTTTCTGGGGAAGAAAATATTTCAATATAATTAGGACTTGTATTACGGACTTTTATTTGATATGTAGATATGTCTGGTAAAGAATCCTCGATACTAACCTGTTCTAGACTGACAGGTTCTTTTCTTGGGGTGACATTATTCACAATAATGTCATCATAGAGTCTATCCATTGTACTGATTGCTTTCTCTGTCGAAACTACCCTCTGATTTTTTCCAATATTCCCTGTCAGTGACATTCCTGCATAAATTAACACAAAAACAAATACCCCTATTAAAGCCAGTATTACTACCGGGTTTAACGATTTCTTTTCACTCACACTTCTCACTCCCTTTTTTTATCTAAAAAACTTTGTATTATTAATCAATTCATCTATCTCCCTGATAGCACTCATATTTTCAATCTCCCCATCTTCCAGACTATTGAATCTGGATATTTCCAGAAGGAGTTTATCCAGTTTAAGTAATATTTGCTCATCATCTTCTATAGACTCATTTATATACGAAATAAATTCCTCGTATATCTCCATCTTGCTTTTGATGAATTCCTCTGAGTAACTACCCCGGGCACTACTGCTTTTTATATAGAAATAATCTTCCTCATCAAAGGCGTTTAATTTATTGATAATACTCTTAATATTTATATATAATACACTTTCAACATCCATCACTGCACCATCAAACTTGGAGTAACTCATTTCTCCCTTATTAAATTTCTGCAGTAGAATATCCCTGATAGTTTCTTTCTTTTTATGAAATCTCTCTATCTGTGTTAAGATAGTACTGATCTGGTTTTTAAAAGTTTTTTTACTTTGATGTTGTTTTAGAATATCAACACAGTCATCAATTGATTTTAGTTCTACATTGATGTGTTTCTTTTCTTTTTCAAAGAGAAGTTTATAATTACCATAAAGAAATATAATAATACTCATAACTAATATGGTAATACCAAGTGCAGTTTGAAAAGGACTACTTCCAATTTCTAAACCTATTAATCCTTCAGAAAAAATTATTATCTCAAAAAAGGCGATTCCTGTATTCAAAACTATCAGCTTAATTACCTTATCTCTCTGCACAATATCCTCTCTCCTCTTTTAGCAATTGATATTTTTACCACTTTTCATTCCTTTAATTATACCAATATATTACTTTGTTTTCAAGAAATTAATATATTTCTTTCCCTATGATCTGTTGATAGCTATATTCCCCATTATCAATTAAGTGTCTCATGGCTTTTGTATTAACTTATCCTCTCTTTAGATGTTCAGGTGCCTATATTAAGACAAACATAAAGCAAAGAGGAATAGCCTTAACTATTCCCCATAATTTCTATTATTGAACTATATTAACATAAATCCTAAAGTAGTTAAAAACTTCAAGAAGGCAACTTGGACTCCAATTCTTCTTTGCTTACTGTACTAAAGTAAGATATTTTACTATTTGAAGCTTTTTGGAAATATTCCTTAGCTTTATCTCTCTCATCCTTCTTCTCATAAAAGTAAGCTATTGTAGTTAATATTTCTTCATTTAGATAATCATATCTACTCTTACGATCCTCCATTACCTCCCTATAAAATTCTCTCCTCAGTTTTTTATAGTCAGTTCATACTTTCTGAGTTTCAATCTATTTTGTTTTCTTCATAGTCTGACTTTTCTCCAGATCCAGCATATCTGGAGAATTTATCCCTTACTAAATACATAATCCAGAAGGAATATATACTCATAATAAATAATATAAAATAACCTTTCCACATTAATAAATAATACAGACCAGGAAATACAGCAAGACATAAGATAGTTGTAATAATATGACGATTAGCTATAAAAAAAGCAGCTTTAAATCCACCAATAACAGTTATATGATGTCTCGCTAAAAGTGGAAATATATAAATTGCCACTATAACTAGTTCAACTAATATAACAAATTGAACTGGTGCTAAATATTTACCCAGCTCTCCCAATAAATGAATGTTTCTGATATTAATAAAAATTACTATAAATCCAATTACTAATGTCAGCCATATAATGCTTGCTTGTTTAAAATTGTTTTTAAAACTATGCCAAAAAGGCTTTACCAGGGAATTTTTATACTCATCACTTATTATCTTGCCTGTAACATAAAATAATGCAGTAGTTGATGCACCAATAGTTACTAATGGAATACTGAATATTAACCACAAAAAATTTAAGACCAGCAATTGATATATTACTGTACATATCTTATATAACGGTCCATCAATACTAAATAAATTATCCATTATTATCACCTCAAATTATATATATATAAATAATTAGTACAGAAGAAATTTTATTAGATATTTCACTTAACATAAATTTATTTTATCTTTTTTACTTAATTATTCTTCTCCAGCGCTTCCCATATACCATTTAAATAAGTAGCTCCAAGTGCCCTATCATAAAGACCATATCCGGGGCGTCCTGTCTCTCCCCAGATCATTCTTCCGTGATCTGGTCTCATAGGACCATCAAAACCTACTTCATAATAGGCCTTAGTTATTTCATACATGTCTAATGAACCAGCTGAGCTTAAATGAGCTGTCTCTTCAAAACTCTTCTCGCCAGTTATCTTTATATTTCTCATATGGGAAAAATGTATTCGTCCTTTACCACCAAAGTATCTAACCAATTCAGGTATATTATTTTCTGGATGAACACCAAGAGACCCAGTACAAAGCGCCAGGCCATTATTTGGGCTATCAACTAGATTAATAAATCTTTCCAGATGCTCTTTATTTGTAATAATCCGGGGCAATCCGAAAATTGGCCATGGTGGATCATCGGGATGTATAGCCATCTTAATTTCAGCTTCTTCGGCTACTGGTATAACATTTTCCAGGAAATATTGTAAATTATCCCAAAGATCTTCCTCTTCTAAATCATGATACATCCCCATTAAATCTTTCAATCCTTCTTTAGTATAACTTGTATCCCACCCTGGCAGCTCAAGCTCGCCACTAAGTGGATCCATTTTTTGTACAGTCTCTTCTCTATAAATCAATGAATTTGAACCATCTTCTAGCTCATAATCAAGCTCTGATCTAGTCCAGTCAAAGACAGGCATAAAGTTGTAGCAAACAACACCTATACCGGCTTCTCCCAGATTTCTTAAAGTCTCCTGATAGTTTTGAATATATTTCTCTCTACTATCAAGTCCCAGTTTAATATCTTCATGAACTGGGACACTTTCTATTGCAGATAATTCTAATCCTTTATCTTCTATTTTAGTCTTTAATTCCTCTATCTTATCAAGGGGCCAGGCCTCACCGACAGGTATATCATATATCGCAGAAATAACACCCTTCATACCAGGTATTTGTCTTATCTGATCCAATGTTACTGGATCATCATCACCATACCACCTAAATGTCATTTTCATTTATTATCACCTCATTATAATTATACCT
>JBKGXW010000055.1:0-15563 GCA_046546395.1 Halanaerobiales bacterium | reverse complement strand
AGGAGAGGGAATGGGATCAGCTTGATTTTATAATAGTATCTGGTGATGCCTACATAGACCACCCTTCTTTTGGAACAGCAATTATTGGTAGAGTCCTTGAAGACGCCGGCTTTAAAGTAGGTATTATAGCACAACCCGACTGGCGTAGTACTAAAGATTTCAAAAGATTAGGACAACCAAGGCTTGCCTTTCTGGTGACTGCCGGTAATATGGATTCAATGGTAAATCACTATACAGTAAATAAAAAGAAACGAAGGACTGATGCCTACTCACCTGGTGGTAAGAGCGGTAGGAGACCAGATAGAGCTACTATTGTGTACTGTAATCGCTTAAGAGAAGCATATAACGAAATACCGATAGTAATAGGCGGAATTGAGGCCAGTCTCCGTAGATTTGCCTATTATGACTACTGGGATGACAAAGTGAGGAGATCCATACTTTTTGACAGCAGAGCCGACCTATTGGTATATGGGATGGGAGAAAGGCAGATACTGGAGATAGCTGAGAATCTGGATAGTGGACTGGATGTTGAATATATCAGGCATATTCCCGGTACCTGTTTTATTGTAAATGACAAAGAAGAAGTGTATGGCTTTGACGAAATTCATTCTTATCAAGATGTTACTGAGGATAAAAAGAAATATGCGGAAGCCTTTAAAATACAATATGATGAACAGGATTCTATCAGGGGTAATATCCTGATACAGAAGCATGATAGTCGTTATTTAGTTCAGAATCCACCTGCGAAACCACTGGACAGAGAAATGCTTGACCTCGTTTATTCCCTTCCTTTTCAGCGGGATTATCACCCTATCTACGAGAAAGATGGTGGTGTACCGGCTATCAAGGAGGTAAAACATAGTATTGCTATGTCCAGGGGTTGTTATGGTGGATGTTCATTTTGTTCTCTAACTTTTCATCAGGGCCGTACTGTAACCAGTAGGAGTAAAGAATCTATCATAAATGAAGCAGAAAACATTATAGAAGACGATGACTTTAAGGGATATATCCATGATGTAGGTGGGCCTACAGCTAACTTCAGAGGCCCAGCCTGTAATAGACAGTTAAGTAAGGGATCCTGTAAGAATCGTCAATGTATGTTTCCCAATCCCTGTGCAAATCTTGAGATAGATCACAGTGAATATCTGGATATACTCAGGACTTTGAGAAATATGGATGAGGTGAAAAAGGTATTTATCCGTTCTGGACTTAGATTTGACTATATTATGGCTGACAGAGATGACAGTTTTTTCAGGGAACTCTGTGAACATCATGTGAGTGGGTTATTGAAGGTTGCCCCTGAGCATGTGGCGAGTAATGTCCTTGAACTTATGGGCAAACCTGATAATGTCGTCTTTGAATCTTTCAGAAAGAAATTTTACGAGATTAATGACAGGTTAGATAAGGAACAGTATCTGGTACCATACCTAATATCCGGTCATCCTGGCAGCACTCTGGAGTCTGCCATTGAACTTGCCGAGTATCTTAGAGATATAAATCATATTCCAGAACAGGTACAGGACTTTTACCCAACTCCAGGTACTCTATCTACAACAATGTATTATACGGGATATGATCCCAGGACCATGGACAAGGTATATGTGCCCAGAACTTATCAGGAGAAGAGAATGCAGCGCGCTCTATTACAGTACACTTATCCCTGGAACTATGACCTTGTCTATAAGGCGTTGAAAAAAGCGGGCAGAGAAGATTTGATTGGCTATCATAAGAAAGCATTGATAAAACCCCGGAAATAATCTTTATAATTATATATCATAGTCTTTTATAATCATGATAAGATAATGATTAGTATATTTCTACTAACTAATAACTTATAGATTGATTTTCGTTGTGATATTATGTACAATATAATAAATACATAGAAAAAATTGTTAGTTAAAGGGGGATTCACTTATGAGACTAAAAAAAGGTTTATTATTTGTGTTATTGTATGGATTATTAATCTTCGTATTAACTGGATGTAGTGGTGGAGGAGGTAGTGATTCTTCAGTAGTATTTCAGGATGGTTCCGCTGAACACCCTTATTTAATAGCAGGTGCAGGGGATTTGAGAAACATTGGTATAGGAAGTTTTGAATTAAATAAACACTACAAATTAACAGGAGATATAGTTATAGCAGAAGAATGGGACCCAATTGGAACAGAGGAAAATCCATTTAGCGGGGTTTTTGACGGTAATGGTTATATAATTCGGGGAGATATAAATAGAAGTAATTCAGACACACCATATGTAGGCCTGTTTGATTATATTGGACCTGAAGGTGAAGTGAAAAACATTAAGTGGGGTGCCCAGATATATGCTGGTGACTCTGATTATGTAGGAGCGATTGCTGGATATAATGAAGGACTCATTGAAAAGGTCACTTTCAATGGTAATGTAGAGAGTACTGGTGATTATGTGGGTTCTATAGCCGGATATAATACAGGTGAAATTATAGATGTGGCTAATCAGGGTCAGGTTTATGGTGGCGATTTTGTAGGAGGACTTGTTGGAGTTAATGAAGGATTAATTAGTATTGGCTTTCATATAGGTGAAGTTGGCAGGAATCCAGAAGTAGAAATACAGAGTAATATAGTAGGTGGTATTGCAGCAGTAAATAGCGGCACAATCGAAAAAGTATCTGCCATAAATGGTACTGTGTATGGCAAGTATTCTCTTGACTCTAATGTAGATGGTGGTGTAGGTGGAATAGTAGGCTTCAATGATGGTGGAACTATAAGCGAGTGTGTATCTTCCATAACTGTAAATGGCAAAGATAATGTAGGAGGAATGGCTGGATATAGTAAAGGTGGTACAATAATAAATTCTTATTGTGTAAATAGTAATATTAGCAAAGCTCATAATGGTGACATGGAATTTGCAGAGTATAAAAACATCGGTTTCTTTATCGGTATGGCAGAAGATGTGCTAATCGAAAATACATATAATCAACATCGTAGTAATCTGGAAGATGTAGAAAATTTCGGCTATTATATTGGCAATTTAGATGAAGATAGCAGTATTTCTTATTCATATCTTTTGTATTTTGAAGAGGATTCAGAGGCAGTGTTGGTGGGTAATCTGGATAATTCAAGTGTTACTGGAATAAGTATAATTATCTCACAAGAAGATGCTGAAAATCAAGAAAGCTATTCTAGATTCGTATTTGATACAGATAGCGATGATGAAAGTGAAATTGAGCCTTTATGGACTATGGAAGATAATCAAGGTGACTGGCAGACATGGTGGGCATACCCAAAATTAATATCACAGGAAGAGAAATGGTTAACACATAGTGATTGGCGTGGTAGTTGGGAAGATAATATCCAATAAAATCTGTGTATTGAGTTATAATAATTAGTTAACATAAAATTAATTGAGATAAAAATATTGAATGTAAAATTAATTAATATAAATAAAGCTAACATTAGTAAAAAATGTTTGTATTATAGGAAGTATCTTAAATAGTCTGATGCTATTTGGGGTGCTTCTTTTTTTGTTGACAAAAGGAAAAATTAATATTATAATTAATAATAGTAATAATTATTAATAAAAATATTAGAAATTATATTAATATATATAGAAGATTACATTACGAATAGAAAAGAGGGGGTAAAATAATGAAAAAATATGTCTTTATAATATTAGGTATAGTTTTTTTAGCTTTATTTCTGGTATTGTTTAAAGACAGTGCAGGGGTCAATGACATGGAGAGCAGTATAGAGATATTTGAAATAAAAACCGAGAACACACCTGAATATTTAAGAGCGACAGGGATAATAATCCCAGAAAAAACAGTTGAGATTCGCTCAAACCGCTCAGGAACTGTTATAAATGTGGTAGGTGAGGAAGGGAGTAGGGTTTCAGGTGGTGATTTATTATTAAAATATGATAATGATGTAGCCAGAGCCGATGTAAGTCAGGCGGACGCCAATCTTAATCAGGCCAGATCTTCGTTGAATCAGGTAGAAGCGAGGAAAAAGGAATCAGTTGAAGCCATCAGATTGGCTGAAATAAGACTGGAAAATGCACGTTCAGTAAGCAATTCCAGTATACTGGCTCAAATAGAACAGGCAGATTTAAAGATAGAAAACGCCAGAAAAGAAGTGGAAAGAAACAGAAAGTTGTATGACAATAATGCCATAGAAGAGGTTAAACTGGAAAATAGCATACATAATCTTGAATTGCAAATACAGCAGAAAAATATCCTGGAGAACAACCTTGCTGAATTGAGACAGGAGAAAGATAATAGAATCCAGGAAGCTGAACAATCATTGTCCCAGGCACGAACATCACTCAATACTGTAAAGCAGGATATAGAGGTAGCCAGGTCTGCTGTACAGATAGCAGAGACAAATTTAAATAGGGCAGAAATGCTTCTGAAAAAGCATTCTATGTATTCACCAATAGATGGGGTAATACTGGATAAAAACATCCAGCAGGGAGAATATACTCAACCTGGCCAATTACTATATGAAATTTCAACAGAAAATTATTTAGTAAGGATAAGCCCTGATGAGAGAGAACTAAATCTCTTATCGGTTGGTAAAGAGGGATATATTTCACCAGACGCCTTTCCAGATCGTAGATTCAAAGTGAAAATTGAGAGAATTTCACCAGATGTTGATATTGATAGGGGTACAGTTGAGATATATCTGGAATTGTTGGAGGATACTGATATGCTGCTAGCTAATATGTCAGTTTCGGTTGAGATTACCAATAATGACAATACTGGAAATATATATGTACCAGAAGACTATGTGTTTACTGAATCAACAGGAAGTAATCAGTCAACAGAATATGTTTACTTGATTCGAGAAGGAAAAGCAGAAAAAAGAATAATTTCAACAGGTGATAGAGATAATCATGGCAGAATAGAGATAAGGAATGGACTCAATAAGGGAGACCGTATTGTTTTACCAGATAATATTGAAGAGGGACAGCAAATAGAACAGCAATCAGAACAGGAGTGATCATTATGTGGTTTGAATTTAAAGTAGCCTGGCGCTTCTTGAAGTCTGGTAAAACACAAAGTATTCTTATATTACTTGGTATAATAATAGGGGTTTCTGTACAGGTATTTCTGGGATCATTGATAGGTGGACTGCAGCAGGATTTGATAAATGAAACTGTTGGTTCATCACCCCATATTACTATTCTCTCTGAAGAGGATCTTCCTCGACCTCTGGTTACAGGGAATACTGAAAATGGTCGTATTATTACTTTTTCCGGTAAGGAAGAGGGTATATCACGCTGGCAGAACCTGACCGATTATCTGGAAGAATATCCTGACATTACCGCCATATCTCCTGTAATAGATGGCTCAGGATTTGCAGTCAGGGGCCAAAAAAATGTCTCAGTATTTTTTAGAGGGATTGATCTGGAAAAAGCAGATCAGATTTATGAGATTAGAGATGGAACTGAAAAGGGAACTGCTTCTGTTTCAGGCAATAACATTATGATAGGTACTGAACTGGCCAATGAACTTCAGCTAACAGTTAATGATGTTATAAAACTAAATATTTCTGATGGTATAAGTGATAGGTTTATTATTTCTGGTATTTTTGATCTGGGTTCCAAGGATATCAATGACAGCTGGATCTTTATGTCCCGACAGCGAGCCGAAAAATTTCTCAGGTTGCGTGATGAGGTAAGTTCTATAGAACTGCAGATAAGGGATGTATTTACCTCAAATCAAATTGCTGATCAGATTATTAATGCATACCCTGGTATAACAGCTGAAAGCTGGCAGCGGAATAATCAGTCATTATTGACTGCGCTGGAAAGCCAGAGTAGTTCCAGTCTCGTTATTCAGGTTTTTATTATAATAGCAGTTACTTTAGGTATAGCCAGTGTTCTTGCTGTATCTGTAGTCCAGAAGTCAAAGCAGATAGGGATATTGAAGGCTATGGGTACTGCCCGAAAGAGAATAGGATTAATCTTTCTTATTGAAGGTTCAATACTTGGATTTTTCGGTTCTATCCTGGGTGCACTGACGGGGATAGGGCTCAGTCAGATCTTTGTCAACCTGGTCAGGAATTCAGCTGGAGATCCTTTATTTCCTGTAACTATAGATCCGGTTTTCATAAGCATATCAATTAGTATCGCAACACTTGCAGGTATGATTGCTGCCTTAATACCAGCCCGAAATTCCGCTAAAATGAAACCAGTAGAGGTGATTAGAGGTGCCTGATAATATTATAGATGTTAAGAATTTGATAAAGGTTTATGGTGACGAAGTAGAAAACGAAGTTCTACATAGCTTATCTTTTCAAATAGAAAAAGGTGACTTTGTATCAATTATAGGACCAAGTGGTTCCGGGAAAAGTACACTATTGAATATACTTGGGGCTCTGGATAGCCCAAGTGAGGGAGAAGTCTGGATAAATGGTGAAGAGATTGGTGGATTATCAGCAAAGAAACTGGCCGAATTCAGAAATAGGAATATGGGATTTGTCTTCCAGTTCCATCACTTACTTCCCGAATTTACTGCTCTGGAAAACATCCTGATTCCAGACTGGATTAAAGGTGGTAAGAGAAAAAACATGGAAAGAGCCAGGGAATTACTGTCACTTGTCGGCTTAGCTGACTTTGATGACAAACTGATAACAAAGCTATCCGGTGGCCAGAAACAGCGTGTGGCAATGGCTCGTGCATTGATGAATAAGCCAGAAATAGTCTTTGCAGATGAACCAACAGGAAATCTGGACAGTGAAACAACTGAGAAGATATATGACCTATTAAGAGATATTAATCAGGAATTAAATACGACTTTTATTCTGGTTACACATGATCGACACCTGGCAGGTCGAGCAGATAGGGTAATACAGATTGTAGATGGGAATATTAAGAGGGACATCAGGACAGATGGAGAAGGGGAAGAAAATAATTGGGATGAACTGGCCCCTTCGTATTGTAAGTTTTGACTGCGGCTACATATAAATATAATAGAAATAATTTCGAATCAGAGTATCTTTAAAGGCACTCTTTGTTTTAATAAAAAGGTGATTTAATAGATATCGAGAATTATTTTTAATATGCCAGGTGAAAGACTTAAAAAGGGTGATAGTAATGAAAATAGATCGATTGCTGGAGAAAATAAAGGCTATACTCCCTGAGGACGAAGGTGATCTGGAGGAACTCCATTCGCACTTATCAATAGACTTCAGTCTGGTGGTTGAAAAGGGCAAATTGAATATAAAAAACTGGTGGTGAGAAGAAGGGGTTGAAGAAACTCTTGAGATAAAGAAGGACCTGGAAGAGTGTTTCTTTGAGTTTAAGGGATATCTTGAGATACTGGAGTAAGGCGTTCTTGACTAAATGTCGGTAAAAAATTGAGTTATGGGATGAGATATGTGAGAATCTAAAGAAGTGGAAGTATAATTTTTTTTAAAATAGGATTTTTAGAATGGGGTGAAAGAGCTAAGATGAAATTAAAGGTTAATCAGTTAAATCATTTTGATATTAAGAGGGAAACTGAGAACGGGGATCTTTATCTTCAGGGATGGTCGCCAGCAGGTGAAAGTAAGGCTGTAATCTGTCTGGTACATGGACTGGGAGAGCACAGTGGGCGTTACAGTGATCTTGCGCGGTTTTTTAACCGGAACAATTTTTCTTTAATTGCAATTGACTTGCCCGGACATGGGAAGAGTTTTGGACCCAGGGGTCATATTTCTTCTTATAAAGTAATGATGGACATGGTTGCCATTCTTCTCGAAGAGGGACAACAGAGATTCTCTGGCTTACCCTGTTTTCTCTATGGTCATAGTATGGGAGGTAATCTGGTAGTGAATTATGCTTTGCGAAAGAATCCTGGTCTTGAAGGGCTGATAGTCAGTGCGCCATGGTTGAAGTTAGATCCAGACCCTCCTTTTGTTAAGGCTATGCTGGGAAGATTAATGAATCATCTAGTTCCACAATTCTCACAAACCAATGACATAGAACCAGATTTACTGACTCATGATGAAAAAATCGTAGAACAATACAGTAATGACCCTCTGGTTCATGACCAGATTTCTGCACGACTATTTGTAGAAGTCTCCAGTGCTGGTAAACAGGCTCTAGAAAATGCATCAAAAATTGATCTACCCATGTTGATGATGGCCGGTACTGAAGATAAAATGGTTTCGTTTGAAGCAGTTAGAGAATTTTCACAAAAGGTATCAGCCGACTGTACATTCAAAAGTTGGGATGGCTTTTATCATGAAGTACATAATGAAATTGGTAAAACGGAAGTATATAGCTATTTACTTGATTGGTTAAAAAATAGGCTGAAAAACTCCATTTTTTAAAAAATGGTATATTTAAGCTAAAATTTAGTTGACATAATAAAAATGGTATGATATAGTCTTATTCAGTGGGTAATAAAAATAAATGTTAGTAATTACCCTTTGTAGAAAATTTAGGAGGAATTAATTTAATGGTTTACACAGGTAAAGTAAAATGGTTTAACGATCAAAAAGGTTATGGTTTTATCGAGAAAGAAGAAGGTGACGATGTATTTGTACACTTTTCAGCTATCCAGGAAGATGGATTTAAGAATCTCCAGGAAGGTGAAGGGGTAGAATTTGAAGTTGTCGAAGGCGATCGCGGTCTACAGGCTGCAAACGTCGTTAAAATATAGAGGTACGTAATACTTATAGAATGTAGCCACTATTCCCTGACTATTTTATTGGTAGTCAGGGTTTTTTAATGCTTATATATTATTGGTTTCTTGATTTTATTAGTCATAAAAATTATTATTTCTAATTTTATTATAAAAACGTTACATAATAATAAAGTGGGTTAAATAAGATCCTACAGATTAATAATACTGATAATACAGATGTTTAAAGACGAAATTATAGAAAAGGGAAGTGTAAATTTAAGTGAAAACAATCAAGTTTGAAGAATTAGATCTCTCAAGTGAGATGATAAGAGCGATTGAAGATATGGGTTTTGAGGAAACTACACCTATACAGGCAGGTGCAATACCACCAATTTTAAATGGAAAAGATGTTGTTGGACAGGCCCAGACAGGGACCGGAAAAACTACTGCATTTGGTATTCCTCTACTGGAGAATATAAATCCTGATGATAAAAGTCTACAGGCAATTATACTTTGTCCGACAAGGGAACTGGCTATACAGGTAGCAGAAGAATTAAAACGTCTATCAAAATATATGCACAATGTCAGGACTCTACCTGTTTATGGTGGACAGTCTATAGGTAGACAGATTAATGCTTTGAAGAGGGGAGTTCAGGTCGTTATCGGTACTCCTGGTAGAGTTATGGATCATATGCGTAGAGGGACAATAAAAAAATCAAATATTAAGTTAGTTGTTCTGGATGAAGTTGATGTAATGTTGGATATGGGTTTTATAGATGATATTGAAACAATACTTGATGGGGTTTCCAGAGACAGGCAGACTTTATTTTTCTCGGCAACGATACCAAAAACTATTCTGCGTCTGGGGAAAAAATATCAGAGCAATCCGGAATTTATTAAAATTACTCATGAAAAATTAACAGTTCCAGGTATTGAACAATACTATTATGAGGTTAGACGGGGTGAAAAATTAAATGCCTTAACACGTCTACTGGACCTATATACACCTCAATTGTCTCTGATATTCTGCAATACCAGGAAAATGGTTGATGAATTATCAATTCAATTACAGGCTAGAGGTTTTCTTGCAGACGCCATACACGGTGGACTCAACCAGGTTCAACGAGATCGGGTAATGGACAAATTCAGAAACGGTATAATTGAATGTCTTGTTGCTACTGATGTGGCTGCTCGTGGAATTGATGTGGAAGGCGTAGAGGCTGTTTTTAATTATGATCTACCCCAGGATACTGACTACTATGTTCATAGAATCGGGCGTACAGGACGTGCAGGCAATGAAGGTAAGGCTTTTACTTTTGTAGTAGGTAAAGATATTTATAAGCTTCGTGATATACAGAAATATACCGGAACAAAAATAATTCGCCAAAACGTTCCTTCTGTTAATGATGTACAGGAAGCAAAAGTAGAACAATTTACTGATAAACTGACAGATTATATTGAGAATGAGCATCTGTCCAAATATGCTAAGATGGTCGAGGAATTACTGGAACATCAAAGTTATACATCGATTGAGGTTGCTGCTGCATTATTAAAAATGGTTATGAATGAAGAAGAACAGAGTGAAGTAAAAAATGAAAACTTTGGCGATACAGGCGCGGAACCTGGTATGGTCAGATTGTTTATCAATATCGGAAAAAAGGATAGGATTGGCCCCGGTAATATTGTCGCTGCAATAGCAGGTGAGACCGGCTTAGAAGGAAGATTAATCGGTGCAATTGATGTATATGACCGCTTTACCTTTGTAGAAGTACCGCACGATAAAGCAGATCAGGTACTAAAAATAATGCAGGATAATTACATTAAAGGAAATAAGGTAAATGTAGAACCTGCAAATCCCAAATAAACTCAGGAGAATTATTTCACTGTAATAGATGGTTTTTCGTTGACGATATTAATATAATGAATATAAACGATTCCAATTAAGAGAAAATAATCAGGGGGCTGGTCGTTAGAGACAGTCTCCTGATTTTATATTTTCAAATTACTTGTCTGCAATGAAATTTAGAGTCTGACTTAAATGATAAAAATCAGTTTTGCTGCAGCCATCTTACACTGCTTATTTTGATTCCAGCTGCTCCAAGGGGTGCTGTTATAATTATAGATAATACTGCTATAGCCAGGATCAGTTCGCCGGATTTTACCCCTGCTGCAAGGGGGACCGCTCCAATGGCTGCCTGTACAGTTGCCTTTGGTGTATATGCAATGATAGTGAAGAATCTCTCTTTCCAGTTGAGATCTGTACCCTGAACTGAAAGCAGTACACCGATACCTCTGGCACATAAACCGATGAAAATAATCAACAGGCCGGTTAAACCAGACTCCAGTGCTACATGTATATTTACTTCAGCGCCAACAAGGACGAACAACATTATTTCAGCAAAAACCCAGATTTTGTTGAATTTTGCTGCCAGTCTTGTGCCCAGTACACTATATTTTTCCTGAAGAACAAACCCCAGAGACATTACTCCCAGTAAGGCAGCAACAGGAAAAATGTCTCTCAGCAAGTCTTCAAATCCTGTCAGCATAATGGCAGTACTTAGCATTAAAAGGGTTTTTTGGGTATCCCTCATATGAAATTTTCTGAATATGTAATTAAGAATCAAAGCGGTAAATATGCCAAGTAGAACCCCTGTGATTATGGATATGGGAACATTTAAAATTCTCATAGTGAAATTAACCTGACTGCCGCCATAAAGACCGAGGAAAGTTGAAAATATAGTTATAGCTATTACATCATCTATTGAGGCACCTGTAAGCACCAGTGTAGGAATTCCCTTTTTTGTGCCCCTTTTATTTTTAATTAAATTTAGCATCTGAGGTACGACAACGGCAGGTGAGACCGCGGCAATTATAAAGGCCAGAATTCCTGCCTCTATAATAGATAAATTAAAAAGATAAGTTGATATAAACATTACTGTCATACCTTCCATTAATCCCGGTATAAAACTCATTTTAACAGCAGAGAACCCTACTTTTTTAAGGGTTTCTTTTTTAATACCAAGACCTGCCCGGAGTAATATTACTATCAGAGCGATTTCCCTCAAGTCAGAAGAGATGTTCATGATTTTAGCACTTATGATATTAAAACCATATGGACCGATAATAATCCCCAGTATTAGCATTCCCAGTAAGCCAGGTAAGTTTATTTTATTAAATACCCTATTAAAGAGCAGGCCTGCAATAAGAATAATTGCCAGACTGATTGCCATTTATATCATTCTCCTTTTATTTATCTGTAAATCATTATAAAGACAGTCTTCTTATCTATCTGTAGAGATTGTTGCTGCACTAGCTATTATATTGAATTCTGTCTCATCCCACAATAATAAATTATAATTAAATAGTTCCTTAAAGTCAATTAAAGGTAATGTATAATTTAGCTGCGATCTGTTATCTAAAAATATTGTCTATGTAAATTTTGCAAAATTTATAGAGGGTAATGAAAATAATTGCGGAATATGATATAATTACCTTATATAATATCTATATTTACATAATATAACAAATGATTCCTATTAATATAAGCGGGTGATACTTTCAAACTTTATGTCTACTATATAATAAACGTCTAAAAATATACACTTATATGATTGAGTATTAACTACTCGTACTTATAAATATATAAAAAAGAAGTATTTGATTTGAGTAAATTGTACACCAAAGGGAGAGATTATTAATGAAAAAAAATACAGTTATTATATCATTACTTGTTTTATTAATCTTTTTAGCTTTTAATACTGTTGTCACTGCAGAACTAAAAACATATTATCAGAGTGTTGAGGAAGTAGATAATATAATTAATCAGATGAAAGAGAGAATGAGGTATCTGGAAAACACAACAATACCAGAATTACGTAGCAAAGTAGGAGATCTTATTCAGGTCCATCAGAATAGAATAAATGACCAGGAGGAGTATATTGAGTACTATAAAGAGCTTTATGAAGGTGATGAAGATGCCTTCGAAAAAAGGGTGGAAATATATCGTACAAATATAGAATTTAGTAGAAGAATAATCAGCCTGCTGCAGAATTATAGGGAAGAGGGTTTAAGCCAGATAAATTCTGAGGGTAAATTGATGGTAGCTAAATTATCTGAAGTTAAAGATTTAACCTGGAATGCTGGTCTTCCCTCCGTAGAAGTCCTGGCAGGGATTTATTGGACTAATTTTGAAATAAATAAAATTAATGAGTTAATACGTTTAGCCGAAAATAATAAGCTTAAAGGCATAAGTGAGGACAGAAGGGATTCACTGAACGAAGATTATGATCAACGATATGGGAGAAAATCTTCCGATCCCGGTGATTACTGGCATTCCAGTCATGTGGTATTAATAGAGAAGCCCTTATACAATGCCCTGCATCGACTCGGCCAGGAATTTGATAAATTAAATGAGGCAGAAAGACAGCAATTGGATATAAATGGAGAAGATAGTGAAGATGACAGTCAAAATATAAAAAACGAGATATTGGAATCAGCTGTTGAGGAGAATCCCGGACAGGATTTAGAAAATACACCCCATGATAGTAATCAAGATGATACCCAGGATATAGAGGAAGCAGATTCGTCTAATGTAGAAAATAAGAGTGGAAACGCAGAAGAGCAGCCCAGTAATAATACAGAAGAAACCCCAGATGCCACTCAGGAGTCGGTAGAGAATTTGACCAATAATAATTCTGTAAATGTTGATGAAGTTGACTCACAACTTGATGAACCTCATGTCTCTATCAAAATGTCCCGGGGTACACTGATTAATCTGGGTTCCTACTGGGAAGAAAGATCAGGAACGGTAATTCATGCAAGACTGAACTTTCCTTTAAAATCAGGAGATCAGATAATATGTAATCAAAATGGTTATGCTATATTAAATATTCAATCCCCTCATTCCGATTATATGGAAGCCACTGTCTGGCCGGAATCAAAGGTTCTAATCAGGGAATCAGGGAAAGTTGACATAAAAAGGGGATTTTTACATGTGATAAAAGGGGATATAGAGGAAAAGATAGTTGAAGAAGGAGAAGGTTATAGTATTATTACCCCTTCTGCGGCTATAGGTATTCAGAATGCCGATCTTATGACATATGTTGACGAACAGAAAAATACAGCTCTCTTTCTGAAAGAAGGAGAGATAGTAGTTCGAAGTAATATAGTTGACCAGGAGATTATACTGGATTCTGGACATATATTGATTATCCTTGCAAATGGCCGAATAGCTCCGGTAGAAAAGATGGCAGAAAAGGACTATGAGTTATTTGCCTATAATATGGAACAACTTATTACGCCAGATACAATAGATCCCTTATCATTGAAAAATGGACTATACTTCACCAGTTTTCAGACAGAAGGATATTTTAAACAACACGGGCATCCCTTAAATACTTCTGAGATGAATAATTATTTTAAAGAAGAGAATGAGGGTATTAATTATCACCATAGTGGTATTTATGGTAGAGATATTGACTGGACTGAATATAATAAACCATCCTATTTACCTGATAATTATTATTCCATATTATTGGGAGGTTATATTTTTGTTCCGGAAGATGGAAACTATACATTTGCAATAGATTCAGATGATGCCTCAGATTTATTTATCAATAATGAGTTAGTGGTAAGCTGGTATGATGATCATAATATGGCCAACAATTATGAACAAAATGGAGACATTTATTTGACGAAGGGGTATCATTTGATACAGATCAGACTGGAAGAAGGTCGCGGAGAAGAGGGACTAAGATTGGCATGGAAGAAGCCTGATGACCAGAGATTCTATAAGATACCTGCTGATAATTTCTATGTTGATAAAACAGATTTTATTTATTAAACAGTATCATATTTAAAAAACAGCCTCTATAGTAAAAGAGGTTGTTTTTTTAATTATTTAGTTTAATAAATTATTCTGTAATAGGAGTATCAAAATTGATTTGCGTTTTTATTCTGATAATGTTATAATAACCTTAAATGAAAGTAATAATCATTACTGATATACTTAAGTGGAAATTTTAATAATAAGGAGAGTGTAATAAAGTGAAGTGTGAGTATGAGTGAGATAATCTTAAAATAAAGAGGGAGGTTTATTTATATGAAATTCGAAGAAGGAAGGGAATTAGATAATTTTAAATTACCTGATCAGGAGGAAAATGAGATTAATCTTTCTGATTTTAAAGGCAAGAAGGTGTTATTATCATTTCATCCACTTGCCTGGACTGGAGTCTGTACAAAACAAATGGAGGCTCTGGAGAGAAATTACAATAATTTTGAAGATAATAATACCGTACCTTTGGGTATTAACGTTGACCCTATTCCCAGTAAGAAGGCCTGGGCAGAAGATATGGGGCTTAAAAAACTTAAAATATTATCGGATTTCTGGCCCCATGGAGAACTGGCTAAGAAACTGGGTATCTTTTTAGAGGAAAATGGTATTTCGGGAAGAGTAAACATTCTGCTTGATGAAGAAGGAAGAGTAAAATGGTATAAGGAATATGATATACCAGAGCTACCTGATATCGATGAGGTATTAGATGAAGTAAAAAAATAACTGCTTTTTTACAAGATTATAATAAATACATAAGGAGTATCTATTAGAATACTTCAAAAATGCTAGCTCAGTTTACAAGGGTTTAGCCAAAATTATAAGGGCTTACTCGGATGGTTATATGCCTCTGTAGTAACGCCTCTTTTTTCTTTGCAATTGTTCAAAAAAAGGAGATTAAAAATGAAAAAAAACAATATTAAGGTACTTATTACAGGTGCAACAGGTAATGTAGGCGAAGAAGTGATTAAATTATTATGTAGTAGATATTATACAGATAATATTACTCTTGTTTTAGCCGCCAGGGATATTGAAAAGACCAGGAATAGCCTGGTGGATGATTATGCTTTAAATATCACTCAGTTAGAAAAAAATAATTATATTGAGTATAGAAAGTTTGATTTTACAAGAGAGAAGACCTATCAA
>JBKGXW010000054.1:0-15594 GCA_046546395.1 Halanaerobiales bacterium | reverse complement strand
CGAACCTGGACAACATGATCCAGAATCATGCGTGCTACCATTACACAATCCGGCAACGCTTAATTGCATAAATTATAATAACACAGAACTGGGTATCCGTCAAGGATTTTTCAGTGAAATATTTTTCTATATAAAACTCCATATAAGTATATGCTATAATATAAAGAAATTAAAAAGGGGAAATAAGTTATTGACATATGTCAATAATATTGGTATCCTTATATAGGGTAATAAATGCTTCTTAAAAGGTTGATTATAATATATAGTATGAAGTTTAATTTATTATACTAAAGTACATTCAATTTAAAGCTAATAAAGCAATTAAAATAAACCTCCGAAGGAGAGGATACTATGTATGAAGTTAAAGATAATAAACTGCAGCTAAAACACGGTTCTATTAATAAAGGGTTAATTGCTGTTGCGAGCGGCAAGGGTGGAGTTGGTAAATCAACAGTTACTGTAAATGTGGCTACTGCCCTGCTTAAAAAAGGCAAGAAGGTCGGTATTATAGATGCTGATATTCATGGATTTAGTGTACCTCGAATACTTGGTCTAACAGAACAGCCCACAGCCAGAAGTGAGAAGGATATCATACCACCAGAAAAAGAAGGTATAAAAGTGATGTCAATGGGGTCATTTGTTGATGAAGATAAAGCTGTTATCTGGAGAGCGCCACTTCTGCTGGGGGCTTTACAGCAGTTTATGGAAGATGTTCGCTGGGGAGAATTGGACTATCTTTTACTTGATTTACCTCCAGGAACCGGGGATATGCCTCTGAATATCATGCAGAATCTGCCCCATGCCTCAATGCTGCTTGTCACTACTCCACAGTTGACTGCAACAAGTGTTGCAGGACGTGTTGGAAAACTTGCTGAAAAGCTTAATATTGATATAGTAGGTATAATAGAAAATATGTCTTATTTTGAGTGTTCTGATTGTGGAAATAGAGATTACATATTCGGACGTGGAGGGGGTAAGGAACTGGCAGATAGACTTGATATAGATTTACTTGCCGAACTGCCTTTATTACCTGCACTTCGTGAATCAAGTGATCAGGGTAAACCTATGGTGTTTTCTGATCCAGATAATTCAATAGCACAGAGTTATCTGGATATTGCCGGAAAAATAATCGCAAAACAGAAGGAATTTGATCCTGATATAAAGCCGATTACTCTGCAAAGATAATTATCAATTTTCATGCTAGAATTGACTTATCATAAAAAATGCCTGACTGAGGATATAAAACATAATTAAATCCCGAGAATAGAGATGAAAAAAATATTATATAAATACCAGGGGTATAGAAGATACTCCTGTTTTTTTATATAAATAATAAAAAGTTTTATGTTTTATTTAAAATAATTATTGCAATAATTAAAATTTTATGCTATTATATAATTAAGTTCTTGAACTAAACATTAAAAAACTTACTTAAATCAAGGAGGTACTTAATTATGGAGATTAAAGAAAATATTACTGAAAGATTGAATACATATAGCAAATTATTTGGGCTGGTCTGGTATATAATGCTGGCGATTTCTATTGTCGTCGTTGTTAGCGTGATACTAATTTTGACTGGAGTTATAGATAGTTCAGCATTTAATTTTAGTCTGCAGGGATTTGGGTTTAGTGCTAATATTACTGGTCTAGCTTCCGAAGATGGTTTTCTTTTTAATATTTTACTGGCAGTTATTCTGATTTTTGCTTTGTTAATATATAATATTAAGCAGGTAAGGGAGATTCTAAGAAATACTATAGAAAGAGGAACTCCTTTCATTAAGGAAAATGTCCTCAGGATGAAGAGTATAGCTTACTCTATCTTTGTTTATGCAGTTGTCTCGCTGGTCCTTGAGGTGTATTTTATATCAACGGTTGACGAAAGTGTATTTAGTAAGATAAGTAATTTAGAACAGATTGAGATATCATCCAGATTATCAATCCCGCTATGGCCCATTGTTGTTGGCGTACTTATATTAATATTGTCGGAGATATTCCAGTATGGTTATGAACTTCAACAGGATAGTGACGCCATCTTATAAGAAGACAGGGACAAAGCTAAAAGTTCTAAGGGTGAACTAAAAATTCTAAGAATAAAAAAGATAATCAGGAACGTGATAGCTAGAGATAAGTGTCGTAAGCTATTTTTCTACTTGAGTATAATCGATAGAAAATATATAAACGGTATAATAACGAGAGGTGTTTGAAATGCCAATTATAATCAGACTGGATCGTGTTATGGCAGACCGGAAGATGTCCCTCACAGAGTTATCAGAAGAGGTGGGTCTTTCTATGGTTAATCTGTCTTTATTAAAAAATGGTAAAGTCAAAGGTGTACGATTTAATACACTTGAATCTATATGTGATGTCCTGGACTGTCAACCAGGTGATATACTGGAATATACTCCAGAAGGAGAAGAATAATAATTAAATTATAGATAATTATAGATTATATAATATATGGATAAAGATGAGAGGTAGATATATTATGATTCGATATTTTGCCCTCAAAGATAACAATGGTGAGATGTAATGAGATATTCAAATACATTATGAGAGATTGTCCTATTTGATATATTATTAGAATTATTTATGTTTTAATAGTGACTTCAATCAAGGTCGCTAACTATGTTATACGAGGGGAGTGTTAAAAAATGAATGTAGAAGTGAAAGAAAATATTAAGCCTGTATGTCCACACTGTGAGGCGGAACTGGATAATATCTGGACAAAAAAGTTGAAGAGTCCTCTGGGCAAAAGATACATATATTTCTGCCCAATGTGCAAAAAAGTACTGGGTGTGTCACACCGTAAAGGATTCTGGATGGGTTAATTAAGTCCTTAATAGTGAGGAGAGATTTTATGGCTAGACCAACTAAAGAGAGAAGGGTTGAGTATATACCTGAGATAAAATACTTTAAACCAGCAGCGATACCCATGAGTGAAATTCAGGAAGTCTCCCTGACAATTGAAGAAATAGAGGCTATCAGGCTTAAAGATCTTGAGGGGCTGAATCAGGAAGAGGCTGCCGAAAAGATGAATGTCTCCCGGCCGACCTTTCAGAGGATTCTAGTAGAGGCCCGTAAGAAGATTGCAGAATCTTTAATAGAAGGAAAGGCTATTAGATTTCAGGGAGGGGATTATAGGCTGGCTGAAGATATTCACTGTCCCCGCTGTGGTAAAGATTTCAAGAAGGAAAAATATCGGCGCAATCGGAGGGGCAATCGACGCCAGTCTGGATATTGTCCTCAGTGTGATGATTAGGTCCAGTCTATTATTATCGTATTTAATGTTAACGATAATCAACTTAAAAAGGTTACTCCTCTATTTGAGTGGAGTAACCTTTCCCTATTAATTAATTAATTAATCTCCAGAAGTTCCAGCATCCTTTCATATGAAAGTGTACCACTTACTTTGTTTATTATAATACCTTTTTCATTTATATATTTATAATTTAAACATAAAAGCTTGCCTTGCAGTACAGGATAGCCTTTTTGTGGACATTGTATATATTGATAAAGAATATCTTAAAGGTAAATTTATTCCAGTTATAAATTAATTATAACATATTTTCAGGACGCGAATGTTAAATTAACAATAATTAATTGTATTGATTCCCTTTAAAAATTGAGAAAACTATATTCTTGCTAAATATTCTGAAATCATGATATACTAAAAGTGGGGATATCGATGAAAAAAATCAATTTTAGACATAAATTAATTTATTTTCTCATCTTTTCTATAATATTATTATTCTTATTACTTATCGTAAACTTCTTTGGCCTTTTTACCCCTCTGGAGAATAAAGTTTATGACCTGACATTATTTTTTAGATATTTGATCTTTGAGCCAGAGATTGAAAATGTTGTACTATTATCTATAGATGATAAGACTATTGATGAATTGGGCCCCTGGCCTATTGATAGAAGGTATTATTCTCAGGCAATTGAAACCCTGGAAGAATCAGATGCTTCTGCTATTGGAATGGATATTATACTGTCTACTGCTTCTGATCAATATAACGATCAGGAATTGCTAAACACATTAGAAAAGTATGACAATATCGTATTACCAGTAGTAACTGATTTTCGTAAGACATTAAGGGCTTTTAACAATTATAATTTGTTTGACTTTAATTTTGAAAAACCATATCAGAGTTTTTCTGATAACGCAGCGCTGGGACATATAAATTTAATGACTGACCGTGACGGAATTATTCGTGAAGTGATACCTATATTAGGCAATAGAGATAATCACTATAAGTCTTTCTCTATTCAATTAGTTGAAAGTGCTGGTTTTACAGTTCCTCAAGAAGTTAAAGAGATAAATCTAAATGAAAGTGTTTTAATCTCTTTTTCTGGCAATTCCAATACTATACCTACTGTTTCCTTCCTTGATCTATTAAAGGGAAATCATAATCCTGATTTTTTCAAGGATAAAATCGTTGTAATTGGTGTTAATGCTTCTGGAGCCGGGGATAGATACATGACTTCTTTTTCTATTTATGGGTCAATGGCAGGTTCAGAGATACATGTACAGACTATCTCCAGTATGATAAAGGGGGATTTAAAAAAGAGAGTTCCATATATAGTAAACTTTATGGTGTATATAGTCTCTATAATATTACTAACTGTAACTTTTATAAGGTATAGTCCTTTTAAGGCAACAATAATATTATGTATTTTCTGGTTTCTTTATACTACACTTTATTTAGTCCTGTTTATGAATAATTTGATAATTGTATATGTCGCCGAGGCTTTTTTAGTCTTAATGATATACATTATAAGTTTGATTATCTGGTATGTAACTGTTAACAGAGAGAAAGAGGAAATCATTAATGCATTTGAACATTACATTTCACCTGAAGTAATGAATAAGCTCTTGAAGAAACCTACGGAAGTTACTCTGGGTGGCGAAAATATGGAATTGTCCGTTATGTTTGTGGATATCAGGAATTTCACTTCTTATGCAGAAGAAAAGCCTCCTGAAGAAGTAGTAGGTTTTCTGAATGATGCTTTTGAGAATACTACCAGGATCATATTCAGGAATCAGGGAACACTGGATAAATATCTTGGAGATGGTTTAATGGCCTTTTTTGGGGCACCACTGGAGATGAAAAATCATCAGCAGAAGGCTTTAAAGGCTGCACGGGAACTAATGAAACTTAAACTACCATTTGAAATTGGTATAGGAATTAATAGTGGACAGGTTGTTGCTGGTAATGTGGGATCCAGAAATAGATTGGAGTACACTGTTATAGGTGATGTGGTAAATAAAGCAGCTCGTTTTGTTGATATCGCCGGCCCCGGAGAGATAATCATTGGGTCAGATACCTATAATGCCTTATCAGAAGGAAAAAGAGATCTTAAGTGGAAGAATGAATATGTCGATATAAAAGGTAGTGTTAGAAAAGTAGAGGTATATCGTCTATTAATTCAGAAATAGCTTTTTATATTAATAAGACTTTATATCAAGAGTTTTTATAGTTTAATTTTATCATAAGAATGACTTAATTTAAAGGAAGCATAAGATCATTAAAGGGGGGCTTTAAAGTGAAGAAGAAATTATTTATAAGTGCATTGCTTATTATAATCTGTTCCGCAATATTAATATATTCAGACTCATTAATGTCTGGCTCTGTTATTATCAGTGAGATGCAGGGTGAGGTTGAGATTAAGAATGAGAGTAGTTTTCTGGGTATATTTAAATTTGGTGACTGGAAAAGCCTTTCAAGTGATCATGAGTTACAGGAAGGAGACGTTATCAGAACTGGTGATAATGGTAGTATTGAAATTATTTTTAATGAAAACATATATGTGAAGGTGGATAATAATACTGAGTTTGCTATTGGAGAAAATCAGATTAGAGAAAACAACAGTAATAGAACTATAAAACTCAATAGTGGTAGAGTATGGGCAAAGGTAGTTAGAATATATAATGAAATCACAAATTTTGAAGTTATTACTCCTGGCGCAGTAGCTGGTGTAAGGGGTACATTATTTTCGATTTACACAGATGGTGAGGAAACAATACTTTCTGTAAAAGAAGGTGCTGTTGAACTCAGTAGTAGTGATAGACAGAGTGATCAACTGGTTAACAAACAGGAGATGGGTATAGCCTCTGGTGGCAGAGTCAGGCTTGAAAATAATATTAGCGAAGAAGAGAATAACCGCTGGAAGAACAGAGATATGGATGATTGGATGGAAAAGATGAAAGAAGTAGAGAGTAATCGGGGTAGAGGTAACAATAATGGTAATGGTGGCAACCCTCATGAAAATGGTAATCCAGGAAATAACAATCCTGGTAATGGCAATCCAGGCAACGGTAACCCGGGAAATGATAGTTCAGGGAACGATAATCAGGATAATAACAGCCCGGATAATGATGAACAGAATGAAGACCAGGGTGAAGATGATCAGAACGGAGAAAGCCCGGGCAGCAATAATCAGGGTAGTGAAAGTCCAGGAAATTCAGGGAATTCAGGAAATGCGGGAAATGGTAATTCAGGAAAAGGAAAGTAAAACAGAAAAGAGGAATATTACATGAAAACAGACTTATCTTCAATTGAATTATTCTCAGATTTTAATGAAGATTATTTACATAAACTAAATAATATTACTTTTCTTAGAAAATACAAAAAAGAAGATTATATATTTATAGAAGGAGAAAAATCTGATGCTTTCTATATAATTCGTGAAGGTAAAGTAAAGATCGTTAAGACATCTGTTGATGGCAAGGAAAAAATATTGAATATAATGGGATCCGGGGATTTTCTGGGTGAAATGGGCGTTATAGAAAGCAAGCCCCGTTCAGCATCCGGGATAGCATTAACTTCTCTTGAAGTACTTGTTATTGAACGGGAAGACTTTATGAAATTAATCCAGGATAATCCGCTAATTGCTTTGAAAATTATTGTAGAGTTAGCTAAAAGACTGCGGCATGCAAATGAAGATATTGAACTGCTGGCGTTTTCAGATGTAGAAACCCGTTTAAAGGAATTATTTAGGCGAATGGCTGTTGCAGGTGAAACAGCAGGAAAAATGACTTTAGAAAAAATTACCCATCATGAGATTGCTGACCATATCGGGACATCACGGGAGACAGTTACCAGATTGATAAACAGGTTGGTTGATCATCAATTAATTGAGATAGATAAGGAAAAAATCTTATTAATAAATCTTGACAAATGGTGATAAGAGTGGACAGACGTGTTAATATTTGTTGTTATCTATTTGCTGCAGGGCTATAATTAAAAATTATAATCTGTGCACCGCTGAAGAGCGGTTTTTTTCTTTGATAAATTTCCTGTATAAGGATATAATTATAGATAGGGTCATAATACAAAATGTTCACCTGTATATGAGTTTAGTGGTAGCTCAATTTGTAGTCTTTTTAACTGTTTTAAGAAAGGATTTATAATATTATATAAAGTGACCAGTATAAATGGATTAAAGAGGAGTGATGTCAATGGAGGAGAAAGAATTTAAAACAAAGAATGCATGGTTGGAAATGGAAGAAGTTGAATATCAGGAGATTTTTGAGTTTAATAAAGAATATGCTGAGTTTTTGAGTAAGAACAAGACAGAAAGAGAGTTTGTCAAGGCCTCAATAAAATTACTTGAAGATGAGGGTTTCAAAAATATTGAAGAGTTTACTACTCTTGTAAAGGGAGACAGGGTATATAAGGTCAATCGCGATAAAGCAGTCATTGCGGCTGTTATTGGCGAAAGGCCTCTTGCTGAAGGCTTGCATATCGTAGGGGCACATACTGATTCCCCGAGGATAGATTTAAAGCCTAACCCTCTTTATGAAGATAGTGAACTTGCCTATTTCACCACTCATTATTATGGTGGTATTAAAAAATACCAGTGGGTCAGTATACCGCTGGCACTACATGGAATAGTAGTAAAAGAGGATGGTAGTAAAGTTGAGATCAAAATTGGTGAAAAAGAAGATGATCCTGTATTTTACATAAGTGATCTGCTGCCTCATCTTGGTAAAGATCAGATGCAGAAAAAGATGAGTGAGGGTATCAGTGGTGAGCAGTTAAATCTTGTTATCGGAAGCATTCCAGAAAAAGATGACGATGGCGATAAGGGCTCGAAAGATAAGGTTAAGTCTGCGATTATTAATTATCTTTATGATGAATATGGGATAAATGGTGAGGACCTTGTAAGTTCTGAACTCGAGATAGTACCCGCAATGAAGACCAGAGATGTAGGTTTTGACAGGGGTTTGCTGGCTGGTTATGGACACGATGATAGGGTATGCAGTTATACAGCATTGAAAGCTTTACTTGATCTGGAGCAGCCGCAGTACACGGCCATGATTCTTCTGGTGGACAAAGAAGAGATCGGAAGTATGGGCAGCACTGGTATGCAGTCACATTTTTTTGAAAATACTGTGGCAGAAATGGTTGATATGACAAACAAAAATTATTCTGAGATACTGGTCAGAAGGGCCATCGAGAACACCAAAGCCCTTTCTGCAGATGTCAATGTTGCTTATGACCCCAATTTCTCTGATGTATATACCAAAAGTAACTCTGCTTATCTTGGTAAGGGGGTAGTCATTACTAAATATACTGGAGCGCGAGGTAAAGCTGGTTCCTCTGATGCAACGGCAGAGTTTGTTGCTGAAGTACGCTCACTGTTTAATAAAGCAGGGGTTATCTGGCAGATAGGAGAGTTGGGTAAAGTCGATAAAGGTGGTGGAGGTACTATAGCTCAGTTCCTCGCTAACTACAATATGGAGATCCTTGACTGCGGTCCTGCTGTAATGTCAATGCACTCCCCCTATGAAGTGGTCAGTAAAGTAGATGTCTATAATACGTATCTGGCCTATAATGTTTTCCTGGAGAGGTAGGTAGAAATTATGATATAGGTTTTAGTATCTATACATGTATCTCTCTATCCATAATTATAATAAATGTATCAGTTTGTAAATTGGTTTACATTATTAATTAGTAAATAACTTATAATATAGATGAAGTCAATTTGAAATACATTTCGATATTCATAAACACTTAAAGGAAAAAGAAATTATGAGGAGTGATAGTGATGGCAAATAGCATTAAAGTTAGTGATGGTAACTTCAGTGCAGAGGTACTGGAGTCTGACAAACCAGTATTGGTTGATTTCTGGGCAGAATGGTGTGGACCATGTAGAATGGTTGGGCCAGTTGTTGAAGAAATTGCAGAAGAAAATGACGATGTAAAGGTCTGCAAATTAAATGTAGATGATAATCAGTCAACAGCATCTCGTTATGGGGTGATGAGTATACCAACTCTTATCTTGTTTGAAGATGGCAAGGTTAAAAACAAGGTGACTGGTTATATGCCAAAAGCACAGTTAGTACAGAAATTAGGTATTGGCTAATTAAATAAAAAAATAGGGTATGAAAGTGAGCCGATATAATATAATCAGCTCACTTTTTTCAGTATACTGTATTATAAGTTTGAATAGCGTAATTTTATGTGATACAATTATTTTAATGAAAATATAAACTATAAGTACGTATTCGAAAAGCTAGTTTAGTAGATTATATTTCCCGCAACGAAGTTAAGGACATGTGTATAGGTTTTACTATAAATATAGGATACTACTTATAGAAATTAGTGATAACAGTACCAGGGTAATAGTACTTATTAAATTATAAAGGGCTTATTTTTATCAATTATAGATTTAGTAATAAAAAAAGTATGGGAGGCTAATTTAATGTTTTCATTTATTAAGCAAAAAAAGGGTAAAGTAAAAGAAACAGGAATTTTATTTTTAGTATGTGTTTTGTTTGCAGTAAGCACAGTTTTAGTTATGGCAGATGAACCAGATTATACGTTGGACCCGGAATATGGTTCTGTAGAACTTGAAGCCGATTTTGAACCTGATCCATATACCAGGGAAATACTGGTAGGAGGAGATGTGTCGCTCAGTGATCTCGGTTTTGCAGGATATGTCGCTGAAGCACCCGATTTTGATTTATATTATGAACCTGATTATGGGTATCCACTTATAATATCTGTAGAACCAGGACACAATTTAGATGCTGAAGACATTGTATTACTTATTAATGATCCTGATGGAGACTGGTATTTTAACTGGGATGATAGTAATGGGCCAGGGATTAAATTTGATGATCCTGAATCAGGGTTATATGATATCTGGGTAGGTACTCTATCACAGGACGATTATGCTGAAGAAGCAACTATACATATATCTGAAATAGAATAGTATAACTATACAATCTAAATGTTATTTTGATGACTGGTTTAAGGGGGATAATTTAAAATGAAAAAAATACTTATTATTCATTCTACTGAGGGTAATTTGCCCGAAGTTGCCCGGGGTATTGCAGAGGGCGCGAGTAAAAAAGGAAACCAGGTTGATGTAGTAAGTACAGCAGAACAGGGTAAGGTAGTAACATTTTTCCCTTATGATCTAATTCTGGTGGGTAGTCCGGCTAAAGGTATTATAAAAGGTAAAATTGCTGGAGATATTAGGCCTTTCTTAAGTCAGTGTAAGAGAACATCCGGGAAAGAAGCAGTTGCCTTTGTGACACCCAGTGGATTTGCTACAGATAAGGCATTGAAGGTACTGATGGGTGAACTGGAAAAACTGGGTTGTTTTGTTAATAATTTTAAAACAGTAAAAAACAAAAGCCAGGCAGTTTCCTTTGGAGAAAAACTCTAGTTATTCCTCTTGTCAAACATTCTGCTATAATGTATAATATTAGGAAAAGGTGCCACAGTAGGCAGGACACCAGATACTGTGGCTTTTTTAATGTCTGAATGTTTTATATTGGGGTGTTTTATGAAACGAGAAATAGAGTTGAGTATAAAAAGTGAGCAGTTTTATGGACATGACAATAGTGATATAATGGAACATAAGGGTAGTGGAAAGCTATATAGAAAGAGATCTAAGTACTTTATTATCTATGAAGATGAGAATTTTAAGAAAACCAGTCTGAGAATTATTCCTGGTGAAAATAAAGTTATTATACATAGACAGGAACCTGAGTTAAAACAGATATTTATAGTAAATAATAAGACAAAGGGAAAGTATGTTACACCTTATGGGGTATTTAAGCTGGGTATTTGTACTTCTAATCTGGATATAGTTATAGGTAAGGAAAAGGGAATAATCAAGATAAAGTATGATCTCTACATGAATGGCCACTATACCAGCAAAAATTATTTGAGTATATCCTGGGATATACTATAATGATGATTTGCTTGAGCTTTGATGAGGAGAAATTAAGATAAATTATTTTAGTTATTAATAATTAGTGAGCGGATATTTAGATTCATGAAAACAGGGTAAGGTATTTTACTAAAAGGGGGAGATTGCGTGACAAAATATATTTTTGTTACTGGTGGAGTAGTATCTGCACTTGGTAAGGGTATAACAGCAGCTTCGCTTGGCCGATTGTTGAAAAGCCGTGGTTTACAGGTAAGTATCCAGAAATTTGATCCATATATTAATGTAGACCCGGGTACAATGAGCCCATATCAACATGGTGAGGTATTTGTTACAGATGATGGGGCTGAAACAGATCTGGATCTGGGTCATTATGAAAGGTTTATTAATGTTAATCTAAGTCAAAATAATAATGTAACAACAGGACAAATTTATGGTTCTGTAATTCGCAAAGAAAGAAGAGGGGATTATCTGGGTGCGACTGTTCAGGTTATTCCTCATATTACAGATGAGATCAAGGATCGGATAACAAGGGTTGGACGAGAAACTGATGCAGATGTAGTAATTACTGAAATAGGCGGTACGATAGGTGATATAGAAAGTCTGCCTTTTATTGAGGCAATAAGGCAGTTGAAAAGTGATCTGGGTAAAGAAAATATCTTTTACCTGCACTGTACTCTGGTTCCCTATATTGCAACAGCTGGTGAGTTGAAAACAAAGCCGACCCAGCACAGTATCAAGGAATTAAGGAGTATCGGTATCCAGCCAGATGCCGTAGTCTGTCGTTCGGACCGAGAGTTAGGCCAGGAAGTAAGGGATAAAATTGCCCTTTTTGGTGATATAGACAAAAGGGCTGTTATACATGCTATTGATGTTGACCATATATATGAGGTACCACTGAGTATCGAAAAAGAGGGGTTGGCTTCAATTGTTATTGAAAAAATGGGGCTGGAAGATAAGGTCCATGAACCCGATCTTCAACAATGGGCAGAACTGGTACGAAAAATGAAAACACTTTCCAGGCAAGTGAGAATTGGAATAGTTGGTAAATATGTAGAACTTCCCGATGCCTATATAAGCATCAATGAATCACTTAAACATGCCGGTGTCGCAAATGATACAAATGTAGATATAAAGTATATCTATGCTGAAGATCTGGAAATAGATAAACCGGCTGAGGAGTTCCTGTCAGATGTTGATGGTATTCTGGTACCCGGTGGATTTGGAGACAGGGGAATAGAAGGTAAGATCCGGGCGATTCAATATGCCAGGGAGAATAATATACCCTACTTTGGTATATGCCTGGGTATGCAGTGTGCTGTTATAGAGTATGGCCGTAATGTAGCTGGTTATGAGGGTGCCAACAGTTCCGAATTTGACCCAACTACAAATTATCCAGTAATTGATTTGATGCCGGAACAGAAAGATATAGAGGATATGGGTGGGACAATGAGATTGGGCCTTTATCCCTGCAAAATGCCTGTAGAATCAATAAGTGGACAGGCCTATAACGAAGAAATTATATATGAGCGTCATCGCCACCGCTATGAATTCAATAACGAATATCGTAATGAATATAAAGAACTGGGAATGATATTTTCAGGTGTATCTCCAGATGAAAGATTGGTAGAAATTATTGAAATACCGGGACACCCCTGGTTTGTTGGCGTACAGTTCCATCCAGAATTCAAATCAAGACCCAATAGGCCGCACCCTTTATTTGTAGGATTTGTAAGGGCCGCTCTTGATAACAAATAGAGAACACAGGATTGGTATTAGAAAGTCTTCAAAAAAGATACGCCAAAAAAGAACAGCAAATGAAGATGATAAGCTTGCAGTAAAATGAAGATAAATAATGCAACAAAATGAACGATGTGATTAGCATGTAACAAAATGAACGTTTCGGGGAAAATGAGGTGGTATAGTGAGCAAAAAAACAGCTCTGCTGGATCTTGATGGGACTTTACTCCCTATGGATATAGATGAGTTTTTAAAAGGTTACTTTAAACTTTTGACAAAAGAGTTCTCGGGTATCTTTCCTGCAGAAGACTTTATAAATAATCTTATGTACGCGACTAATAGAATGATTAAAAATAATGGGGATAGGACAAATAGCGAAGTTTTTATAGAAGAATTTTTCAATTTATATCAGGTTGATAATCAGGAAGAAATAATGCGTATGTTTGAGGTGTTTTATCAGGAAAAATTTCCCCTCTTAAAGTCACAAATAAATCATGATGGTATAGCCAGTCGTTTAATTGAGGTATTAAAAAAAGACGGTTATCAGTTAGTTCTGGCTACAAATCCAATTTTTCCTCTGGAGGCCATTGAGGAGAGGTTGAGGTGGGTTGATATTACTCCTGAGGATTTCAGTTTAATAAGCAATTACGAAAATATGCATTATTGTAAGCCAAACATCGAGTATTATCAGGAAATAATAGATTTACTCGATGTAAATATAGATGACTGTATAATGATTGGCAATGATGTACAGGAGGATATGATTGCTGGAGAACTGGGGATGCAGACATATCTGGTTACTGATTTTCTGATAGACCGTAGAAATAAGGATTTTTCTTCAGAATTCTCAGAAGTGGAGCTGGTCAGTGAGAAGATAAACATTGACTGGCAGGGGACTCTGAAGGAACTTTTGAACCATTTTGAGAATTGACATCCTGCACGTATATTTATGTATAATACAGTATAAAACCTTTCAACTCGGGTAATAATGATAGTAAATCGAGTTGGGGGGTTTTTACCTTATTAAGGTACTTTTTAATGATTTTATTTAATTTATTCCCATTAAAAAAAAGGATTTTTTATTATTATGGAGAATATTTAGGGTGAGGAGGTGAATACCTGATTAAAAATCAGGTAGAGGCCATGGTATTAGATTTATCTACTGCTTTTGCAATGCGTTGTCCGACCTGTGGGCGTCTGGATGTAAATCATTTGAATATATTTGAACTGTCAGGAGAACGACAGGTTGTTTTTCGTTGTGAATGTGGTACTCAAAAGGCTGCTGTCAAGAAAAAGGGGACCCGTTATATTGTTGTAGACTATTTTTGCATTATGTGTGATAATGAGCATAGTGTTGTTTTCCCTGCAAATGTATTCTGGTCGAGAAGGCATCTCAATTCACTCCTGTGTCTTGAAACCGATCTTAATCTAGGGTATTTTGGCTCATACAAGCTGATAAGTGAAGAGATAGAACGTCAGCAGGAAGAGTTGAATTCCATGGCAAATGAACTGGGTTTTGATGAATTTGCTGATCCGGAAATTATGCTAGAGATACTGGATTACCTCCATGACATTGCCGCTACAGGAGGACTTTATTGCGAATGTGGTAGTCATAATATAAATATAGAGCTTTTTTCTGATAAGCTGGAGCTATCCTGTAATACCTGTAATGCGGCAAAACAGATTCCGGCTTCCAAAAGAGGAGATTTAGATGCTATAAAAAAGCTGGACGAAATAGTAGTGAATTTCTCTACTGGTAAATCAAAAAATTTTTAAAAAGGAACGTTCAGCTATAAATATATAAGGAGGAGTACATACAATGAATTTAGTTCCAATGGCTGACATTTTAAACAAGGCGAACGAAGAAGGATATGCAGTAGGTGGTTTTAATATTAATAATATGGAGTTTTTGCAGGGGATTATTTGGGCTGCAGAGGAAATGAAATCACCTTTAATATTACAGACAAGCGAGGGTGCTATAAGGTATATCGGTATGGATTATGTTATCAGTATGGTTGAAGCAGCAACAAAAAATACAACTGTACCTGTTGCACTTCATCTAGATCATGGAAGCACTTTTGAATCTATAATGAAATGTATCCGCAGTGGATATTCTTCTGTCATGATTGATGGATCTCATTATCCATTTGAAGAAAATATTGAATTAACAAAAAAAGTTGTAGAGGCTGCACATGCAGTTGGTGTTACTGTAGAGGCTGAATTAGGAAAACTTGGTGGAGTCGAAGATGATGTATCTGTTGATGAGAAAGATGCAACATTTACAGATCCTGATGAAGCAGAAGAATTTGTAGAAAGAACAGGTGTAGATGCCCTGGCCATTGCTATTGGTACAGCACATGGTGTTTATAGCGGTGACCCTGAGTTAGATTTTGATAGACTGGACACCATTAAAAAGAAAATTAAAATTCCTGTAGTACTTCATGGTGCTTCTGGTGTGCCTGAAGATGATGTCAAGAAGTCTGTATCATTAGGCGTAAATAAAGTAAACGTCAATACAGATTTCCAGCAGGCATATAATGATAAGATCAGAAGTATATTTGCCAATGACCCTGATGTGTATGACCCAAGAAAGTTCTGTGGACCTGGCCGTGATGCAATTAAAGCCAAGGTAATAGAAAAAATAAAATTCCTGGGCAGTAACAA
>JBKGXW010000053.1:0-15680 GCA_046546395.1 Halanaerobiales bacterium | reverse complement strand
GGTTAGAATATCTGTCCCTCTAAATGAATACTCCCATCCAAAAAATACATCAAGACCAACTTTCCTGCCTTCAGTATAAGCTTTTTCATAACCCCTACAAAATAATTCAATCCGTTCTGTCCATGAAATTTCTTCAGGGACAGTTGTATTCCCATTTAAGAAATGATCACTTATACATATTCCACTGTAACCCATTTCTTTATAAAAATGTACTAGTTCAACTGCACTAATACTTGAACACTTACTTCCTTCAGCGGTATGAGTATGTATTTCATATTTAAATTTGTTCATGAATACCCCTGCTTTCCTATTACTGATAATTCTTCTGTCACAAGAGGGAATTTTTAATTCCTTGAAAAATTACTTCAGCGGGCACAATTACTCTTAATCACCCTCAAAATTTATATCCGAGAAGGCAGCTGCAAGATCTTCCGGACTTACCCTTCCGTCAAGATAGTCCATGACCAGTTTTATATGATCACTACCCTCAACTACAGCAAGCTGATATAGCCTGTCTACTTCTAACCATTCCTCATCAGTCAATAGGGAATAGTCTGGATTACGGGGGTAAAACAGACTATTAATGTCTTCCCGGGTAAATCTATTCAAAATATTAAATATTGCTCTCCGGATTAAACCAGGTTTATAGAGAATCATCAATAAAGTCTTCATATCACGGTAGGAATCATCTATATATTCCACTCCGCTGACCATAAATTTCTTTTCAATAAGTGTCTGATAATACTCAATTACTATCAGAGGAAGGTGCTGACCAGAATTTATAGCCTTCGTTGGTAAAATATTACAGGCAACATTATTCCAGATCTTTTCTACATAATAGCAGTCAATCAGTATTTCCAGTCTTTTATGGTCTTCTGGATACAGTGATTTTCTTATAATAAAAGGGTGTAAATTCTTATCAAAAAAATAATGACATAGAAATCCTGTGAAATAAGTTAGAATATATGGATAATCATCCCTGCCCATTGACTTGCTCAAATACTCAATACTTCCCAGTAGAAAATCCCTGACCTTTTCCAGTTGAATAAGTGCCCCTGTAGAAGGCGCTCTCTTCTCCCTTATCCAGGGCCAGAAGTCATTATAAAAAAAGAAATCAGGTCCCTGACAGGCAAAATTAAATAACTCCTGATTGTCTTTAACTACCGTGATTAACTTATTAAATTGCCGGGGATACTCTTTTTCCATATATTCAAGTATGCTCTCTCCACCGATAATATGTGTCCAGAAGTCTGGCATAATATCACCTCCCTATTGCTCAACAAAACCAGCCCCTTAGACATGACATTTTTCCCCCTTCTCTTTATACTTATATTTCAACATACTAATAACATTTCCTTCTTTAGAAACCCCCGGGGATAATAAATTGGCCATAATCATCTTATTTCAAAATGAATCATACCTTCCAGATTCTATCTTCTGGAGATTATAGCAGTGGAACCCATACTGCCCAGCCTTTGTCCTCACTATCATAGACCTTAAAGTCTGCATAGCCTTCACTATCTGTTCTGATAACCCCGTGGACATTACCAGTAAAATCGTAATAAGCCTGATTTTCCTGATAACTATTTATTTTCTTGCTGACCAACTCCCTCGAATCTCCACCAGCTATCATCATTACCAGCCCCGTGCCAGGGATATCTTTGAGTCCCTCTCTTACATATGAATAAATATCACTATCATTTGTATCATTTCCGGAATCATCGCTCATCTCATACCCGGGCCCATATGCAAAATATTTCCGGGCAAGAATGAGCCTTTCCATCTCTTCTTTGATTCCAGAGTTATAGAAGTCTTTCCAGAAAACCATCGGGATTCCATCAGCACGGCAAAGAATATATGTATAGGCCTGCAGCTTCCTTCTGGATATTGCTGGGGTGTATTCTACTTCATCTCTGCCTGTGTCGTGATTGTCTACAAAAGTGACCACCCTGTCACCATAGCCCTCTCTATTGACAAGACCCGCCCTGGCAAGGCTATTCATGTTTAATTGGCCCTCGCTCATATAAGAAAAAGCCCTCCTCAATGCAAAATCAAACACCCTGATATTTCCATTATTCATCTCGTTTAAATATAAGATCAAACCCATGACATCCTCATACCAGGCCTCAGATAAGAAAATTAAATCTTTTTCAGATTTAGACTGAAGATGATAGACCCACTCATTTATAAAATCATTGTCAATATGTTTTACAGCATCAATCCTGAAACCATCAAAGCCTATATCATTAACTATCCACTCACCCCATTCTTTCATCTCTTCAACTACCAGTTCATTTTGATAATCAACATCGTAGCCCATCAGATAATCTTTATCCACTGTACTATCCCATGTCTTATTGGAAAAAAGCATTGAATTAATACCATCAAAACACAGCCAGTTCCACTTCCAGATATCAGCATTACTATAATGATCATCTCTTCCAAGGAGTTTGAAACTACTGGCTGTCTCAACCTCCTCTCCGTTTAAGACTACATCTTCCAATCTATCTCCACCCATTCTGTGATTAAAAACAGCATCATAATAAATATCTATACCATTTTGACGGAGTATTTTTACTGCCCATTCAAGACCTGGTTTTGTCCCATACTTTGTTCTGATACTACCCTTTTGATGGAATTCCCCCAGATCCCAGAGATCATATGCTGCATAACCCTCATCATCTTCCCCCCCATCTGCCTTGTTAGCCGGAGGCAGCCAGAGACCAGTAAACCCCAGATCAGATAAATAATAAGCCCTGTCAGCCAACAGCTGCCATAAATAGGCCTCTTCAGGATGTTCCTCGGCATATTCTCCTCTATTCATCTCCCAGTAGAATGTCTGCATCAATATCAGGTTCTGCTCCATCCCTGCTTTTACTTCTATACTTACTTCAGCTGTTATCTCAGCAGCATTAACCGTCATAATATTAACCACCATAATATTTATCGAAAATATAAACAAAAGGATTACCCCGACTAACTTAACAACATAATTCTTCATTTCTCTGAATCTCCTTTTTTAATCTCTTTTTAAATCTCCTTTATACTTCTCATTTATACTTGGCTTTAATATTTCTCTTTTATTTTTAATCTCTGGCTGATTAGTCTTTTCAAATATTTCTATTTCTCTCTTGAAATCCAGGATTTATTTCCCAGGATTTAATAACTATCCCCCGGCCCTGTTGAACCGGGGAAAACTGATAGTTATCTAAAAATTCTGGGTTACCACTTCGGGATACTGTCCTACAATAAAATTACTCCCATTATCTCCTATATCGTGTCCATTCCAGGACGTACTATCATAGATAAACTTAAATTCTGTGCCCTCTTCAACATCAAAATAGGCAGCCCAGCTATTATCTGATTGCTGCACCAGTGAATAAGACATATTGGCAGGATCCCAGGTAGCAGCAGGTAAATTACCAACAAGGTGTACCTCACTATCAACAGTAACACCATATTCAGTTGGTTCAAAAATAAATTTCCAGACCAGTACTGCTTCTGTTACACCGGGGCATTCCCCTACCAGATAATTACTCCCATTATCACCGATATCATGCCCATTCCAGGAAGTACTATCATAAATGAATTTAAACTCTTTACCCATATCTATATCATAATTTGCTGCCCAGGTTCCATCTGCCTGTTCAATCAATGGATAAGACATATTGGCAGGATCCCAGGCGGCAGCCGGCAGATCACCAACAAGATGAACTTCATCACTGACTGTTACTCCATACTCTTCTGGATCAAAAATAAACCTGTATGCATTACTCAAAACATCAATCTCTACACTAGATATTGTGGCAGTCTCTCCTGTCTCAACTACAACACCTGAAATAGTATTGCCATAGTTTAAGCCATCTATAGTGGCCGTCACCCTGACATCATAAATCCCAGTTGGCACTGTCATTAACTCTCCAACACTCCCTGTATAATCGCCAATTCTTATGGCTGCCTCACTGACTGGTGTATTATCCATCTTTTCTACCCCTGTTACAACAATCTGCCCAAAGCCTTTCTCATCCAATAATTCACTCTGACAACTGGTGATCAGACATATTGCAATCAATAGCAGTAACAGGTTAATTATTTTTTTCAAATTTATCCCTCCTGACAATCAGCTTATATTTTAGCTCAAATACTTGAGTCAAATCTCGGCCTAAATATTATACAATTACTTAGCTAAATTACGTTTTATTCAAAGTTCTCTAGAACAGCGTTTCCAGCATCAGACTAATGTACTGTTCACTATCATGATCCCCATGCCTGGAGTTGTATAAAGCTTTCAATGTAGTCCTTTCATTCAAGGGCCTGGAAAGTTGTATTCTCAAAGCGTCATCTTCATATTGAGAAAGTTCTCCATGGCTTAGATCATATTTGAAAAGCAAATCGCCTCTGATTTCATATGCAAAATCATAACCTGTTTCAAGTATAAGCAGGGTGTACCAGTCAATCCTGTGACCATTTTCTACATATTTGGAATCCATGTTTTCATCAAGGTCAGCCGGGTTTACTGGATAGACTTCATCTTCAATATTCTGGCTTTCCAGCTTAAGTATCACATCAAGTCCATCTATATCGGGAAAAACAAGTTTTGTCTCTGCATATAATCTGTCTTCCCAGTCATTGTCATCGTCGCCATACCAGCCGTGATCCCTGATATGGCCCTGATCGCTTTCATAATTTATCAGGAAGTAAGGGAAGTAGCTCTCCAATCCAGGAATATGATGGAATTTGCTTTCTACCCAGACCCTTGCTTCTCTATTTGACCCATCATCATACTCATCGCCGATTTTATAATCAATATTCCCTTTAAGATAGGCAATCTGTTCAACAGGAATATCAAGTTCAGTCTCTGCATAAACCTCAGTTATTTCAAGTGAATGCTCATGATTTATCTTGGCCAGGAAGTAATTAATTGGACCAATAGGAATTGTCTTCCCCTCCAGAAATAGCCTGTGAAATTCATCGACATCATTGTCATTATACCGGGCTTGATCATCCCAATCCCGGCCTTCAGGAATACTACCTTGACTGAAATGACCCTTAATGTATTCAACACCTTCTATTGGAGCAGGATAATCAAATCCCGGTGTGATTTGATAGGATTCACTACCATCACGTTCATCTACCAGGGTATCAGTATCGTCATAGGGAGTATAATAATATGCATCCCAGCTAAGTTTCAAATCTTCTCGCTGTAGTGGATAGTAATATCCATTCAGATAGACTTTTTTCTTTCCATGTCCATCATGGCCTGCCCCATGTCTGGCCAGTTCATTCTGAGCCAGCCTCAGATATGCGCCATCCTCTACAATCTCAACACCAAGGGTATTTTCTAATTTATAAAAATTGCTACCAGTCCTGAAACTTCTGGCTGTATCGAACATCCTATAATTAAGCTCAGCCAGAGCAGCATGACCAGCCTTCAGTGGATCATCGGGAGTCGGCGATTCAACAGTTAGATCATTACCCATACCATCTGGTGTCCACTCTCCATCGACAATCCATTTGTACATTGTACCTTCTTCGATATCAAAAGTACCCTTCCAGACATCCCCTTCCCTGACAAGGGTATAATCTGTATTTCCGGGGTCCCAGTCGTTCATCTCTCCAGCCAGGTGTACATCAGAAATATCACCTGCAGTAAGGTCATAATCCCTGGGATCAAACGTAAATTCCCAGTTGCCCTTAGAAAGCTCCCTACTTCCACTCAGTCTTTCACTGATACTCCCTATTGGTACATAGGCATATTCACCACGCATTATCAGGTTTTTAGCAAGCTCATATTCACCAAACAAAGCTGCCCATCTGGCCATTTCTTTATGTGTCCCCGCTACAACTGGCTGGTATACTGCACCGGTAAATCCTGCACTACCCTTAAGTGCACCTGTCTGATCTATAAAATCATTCTTGAAGTTCAGCAGTCCGTAATATTTGGAGTTAGATGAGTCATCAAATATACCTGCTGTATATTCAGTAAATGTTGCGTTGTACACCATATCATTCATACCACCTTCCAGTCTTATCCGGCGGTTATCCCCAAAACTATTGGGATTTGCAGTTCCATACTTCCTGTCATCATTTAAAGTCGAAGCATCAACAAGGCCGAGATAGTCATATGAATTGGTATTGTCATTAATATTGGCCTGTAATGATGTATCAAAATATTGCCCAAATAGAGTTATATTGAGATTATCAAGCTTTACCTTATCTACAGTAAAAAATTCAAACCCTGTATCAGTATTTTCAATATCATCTACAACTGATTCTGCAGAAAGCTGAGACTTATACTTAACTTTATTCAAATCACCATCTTTCAGTATTCCTTCCAATCGAAAGGTCAATGAATTATCAAGAGCAACAGGGCCCTCCTCACCTTTCTGGTACAATTCATTAATTATTTCCCCACCGATCTGCATCGGCCCCTCTATCTTCGTAGATGTCAAAACCAAAAGGGAATTATTATACCCACCTATAGTTTCCGGATTAGTAGGATCTGTTTTATATGCACCATCAGCAAAAAATTTATATTCATACTGACCCTTTGCCAGGATAGTAGTCAATTCATAGATACCGTCAGCATTTTTCTTCATTTCCAGATCGGGGTCATTCTCTTTCCAGTCATTCATAGTACCAATTAAATATACTGCTTCTGCATCACTTTGATAAGTAAATGTAACTTCAAAATTACCATCTGGAAGCTGTTCTGCCTGATATGCTGCTACTGCAGGAACTGTAATAATAAGAATGAAAAACAAGGCTATCATTATTAAAAACTTAAATCTTCTTTGCAATCTTAATACCCTCCCTTTGTAGATTCAAAAATACTTATATCTGGTTTATAATTTCCCGCACCACCTCCCAAACACTTTAGATCATTCTGCTTTTTATCATGCTGTCCGGCACAGTGTTTTCCAGAAGAAGATAGTATGCGTGTTCCGTGACTCCTTCATCTTGGAAAACGGGCTTACCAGCTGCACAACACGGATCTATCTATAGCCTACTTATGAATCACAACAGCTGAGATAGCAGGTACTCTTACCACTCCTTTATCTATTTCAACCTCCGTATTAATAAGCTCTTCTACTCCAGCATTTTCTCCATCGACTACAACTTTCCAGTTGGAGTCAACTCCTTCAACTCTTACAGTTCGAGCAGCTCTATTAGAATTATAGATAACTACAATCTCCTTCCAGTCATCATTTCCATCCTGTTCTATCAATCTAAAGGCAACAAGGTTCTCACTATCAACTGGTATAAACACTAATCCCTGGATAATTTCCTCCATTGTCTCCATCCTGAAAGCCTCATGACTCTTTTTCAGTTCTATCAAACCCCTGTAATATTCATATACACCTCGATATTCTTCGCGATTTAACCAGATAATCTGGTTAGTCATATCTCCAGAGTCATAGCTATTATGATCTATGCCGTCAGCTCTATTGGGATCAGGTTTACTCCTCAACATTTCAACACCACCGTGAATGAATGCCTTCCCCTGCGAAGTAAAGACTATGGCATTGGCCAGCTTGTGCATTCTTATTTTCTCTTCATGACTGGCATCAGCCGCTGAGATATTTATCTTATCCCAGAGAGTACGCCCATCATGACAGCTTACATAATTTATTACCTCTTCAGGGTCATCGACAAAGCGGTCATACGGGCTGGTCAGGATAGGCAACTCAGCCGGAAAACTTGCCATACTGCCAATAACTCCGGTCCTGATCCTGGTCTCATTACCCCTTACCCCCTGAACAAATCCCCCTTGATCAGCAGGGGCAAATGCAGATGGCTGGATGATCCCATCACGGATAGTATCACTGAAGACAGCAGCAATATCATCATACTCCAGTAGACTGCGCTGACCACTTTCGTTATCTCCCTTAATGTACCTATCTTCTACTGGCAAAGTAGTATTCATATTCCAGCCCTCACCGTGAAGCACAGCATCGGGATTTATCGCCCTTACTGCTGCCGCCAGTTCTGCCATTGTCCTTTCATCATGTAAACCCATCAGGTCAAAACGAAAACCATCTATATGATACTCATCTACCCAGTATGTAGCAGAATCAATCATTAATTTCCTCATCATGGTTCTTTCTGAGGCAGTATCATTACCACAGCCTGATCCGTTGCTGAAAGCACCTTCAGGTGTACGGCGGTAATAATAACCCGGTACTATGTCTTCAAAGGTAGATGTCTTTGCTGTATGATTGTAAACAACATCTAGTACTACACCGATACCCGCATCATGTAAAGCCTTAACCAGTGTCTTCAATTCCCTGACCCTTGTATGTGGATTAGCTGGATTCAGTGAAAACCAGCCCTCAGGAGTAAAGTAATTGTGAGGGTCATATCCCCAGTTGTAATTGGCTTCTCCGGCACTGCCGATATTTTCAAAGGATCTATCAAATTCATCTCCGTAATAAAAATTTACCACCGGCATCAACTGTACATGGGTTACTCCCAGATTTACCAGGTGTGGTATCTTCTCAATAAATCCCAGGTACGTGCCCTTCTTCTGATCAGCAACACCAGAATCACTGGAAATAGTATAATCCCGGACTGACATCTCATAGATTACTGCATCTTCCTGGTCTTCAAGTTTAACATAATTATCATTCTCCCATCCATCAGGATTGGTCTGGGAGAGATCTACCACAGCTGCTTTACCAACTTTATCTGAACCATTACTATTGAAAGCAGCCATTGACCTGGCATATGGATCAAGTACTATCTTTTCCTCTTCACCCCTGATAACTGTATATTGATAAAACACTCCGGCTAAATCTCCCTCAACAGAAACACTCCAGACACTTTTATTTGAAGTATTCAGACTATCATTTATACTTTTATCATTATTGGAGTTATATGGAAAGTCTCCCGGGATCATATCTATTTGCAAATACGGCTCTTCACTATCACTCTCTTCACTATCGGCTTCTTTATAAAGATTAAGAACAACCCTGTCGGCCAGTGGCGCCCAGATTTTAAACACCGTCTCTTCTTCACTATAGTTAGCACCCAGTTCACCACTATAAGACATGATATCATCGATAAGCTGAGGACTAAGTATTGTATATGCTGTCATCTCTCCACACTCTATCTTATATTTTTTTGATAAATCTAAGTCCCCTCTGGTAGTTAATCTATATAGAGGAGCCTCAGATGTATCCAGCTTTGCCATCGGTACCCAGGAATAGGCAGCTGCCTTTATATAGATAGGCTTATCGATTTCATTACGAAATTCTACAATAAGTTCCCTTTTGCCAACTATAGTTGCCTGCACAATCCTGTTGTTGGAGGCCGCCACAGCCTCCTCAGGGTCAGTATAAGCAGTGGAATCACCGGAAACAGCCCAGATTTCTTTATTCTGATCAGGGTCAGGATAGACACGGTCTCCATCAGGGTCTTTCAAATCTCCTTTATGGATGATGAAATTCAGATCTCCAACACCTTCTTTATAGGGGATATCCCAGTACGCACCATAGTCATCAAAACCGCTAATTGCAACTGCATTAGCCCAGGAAACAGCAGGACCGTCATAACCATTACCCCAGAGATGAAGGCCCCACCCCTTATAATCACTATCATAGCGATGGTAATGAAGTCTAACATGTCCAGCAGGAATATCAATACAATCTCTTTCCGTGCTGTCATCAGACCCTGTATCAGCTGAGACCTCTATGCTATCAGTAGTGCCTGCATTATCAGCAATCTCTCCCGATAATGTGGTAAGAGATATTATAAATACCATTAATACAACCATACCGATTTTACACATTTTATTTTTATTAAAAGCAGTCTTACTAAGCCTGAATCTGTTAAAACTAACTTGATGCACCTTTTTCATTTCAATCTCCTTCCTTCTATTTCATTAAAAAACTTTAAGAAAAGACATATGACTATAAAACATGAAGATAATAACTATTAAGAGTAAGCTATATTCTTATCCCTTACTTGATCCTTTTGTTAAACCACCTATTAATAATCTTTGTAATGATAGGTACAGTATAGTTACCGGTAATGCCGATAGTAGTGCACCTGCAGCAAACTGTGTGAAGTGCTGGCCGAATTGATCATTAATAAAATTACTCAAACCCACTGCAAGTGTCCATTTGGTCGGCGTTGTAAGAACCAGGCGAGCCAGTATAAAGTCTGTAAATGGTGCCATAAAACTAAAGATAGCTATAACTGATATAATAGGTAAAGAGAGCGGTAGGATAATTTTCCACATGATTATAGCACGACTGGCTCCATCTATAATTGCTGCTTCGTCCAGTGACCTGGGCAGTGTATCCATATAACCCTTCATTAGCCAGGTATTATAGGGAATTGCTCCACCAGCATAAACCAATATCAATCCAAGATGGGTATCAAGCAATCCCACCAGGCTCAATAAAATATAGATGGCTACCATATTCATCATTGCCGGGAACATCTGCAAAATAAGCATTACTAACAGCCCATATTTCCTTCCGAAAAACTCCAGACGAGAAAAGGCATATGTAGTAAACGTAACAAATACAACAGTCAAAAGCGAGCTGGCCAGACCAACAGTAATGCTATTCCTGAACCAAATTGCAAATCTAGTTTCAGTAAATAGTTCTTTATAGTGAATCAATGTAGGATTCTCCGGCCAGATAGAATTACTGAAGAGACTGACTCCAGGGTTTAATGATGCAGTAAAAATCCAGAAAACTGGCAATATTACAACGATAATCATGAAAATTAAAAAAAGATAGGAAAAGAATAGATTTAAATTCTTTCTAAATCGCTGTGATTTAATTAAGGATTTCCGGAATCTAATCAATGCAACATCTCCTCCTCCTGAAAAGACCTTGTCCGTCGGAAGTTATATATACTGAATCCGGCTAGAATAATAAAGATTATCAATGATATAGATGAGGCATAATTCCATTTATTCTTCTCCAGTGTCAGCTTATAAACCCAGGATATCAGTATATCTGTTGAGCCGGCATTTCCTTTATTGCCGAATTTCAGAGGCCCCCCATTATTCAAAAGATAAATAAGGGTAAAATTGTTAAAATTATAGGCAAATGTCATGATCATAAGTGGTGCTATAGAGAACCAGACCAGAGGCATGGTAATATACCTGAACTTCTGCCATGGTCCAGCCCCATCTACTATTGCAGCCTCATAAAGATCTTCAGGCACACTCTGTAAAATGCCAGTTATCAAAATCATGCAATAAGGAAAACCCAACCAGAGATTTACCAATAGAATCGCAGTACGGGTCCAGAAGGCATTCTCCAACCAGCTTACCGGTTCCAGTCGGAATAGGAGCCCCATTATTTCATTCAGTATTCCAAAATTTGTATTTAACATTCCGCGCCAGATCAATATACTCACAAATCCCGGTATGGCCCAGGGTAATATCAATATTGTCCTGATTATTTTTCGAAATCTAATTCTTTTATTATTTAAAATAATTGCCGTAAAGGCACCTAGTACATAGGTTGTCAGTGTTGATAATACTGCCCAGACCACAGTCCAGAGAGCGACCCGGAAAAAGGTCTCCCTCCATGACCCCATTGAAAAAAGTTCACGGAAATTGGCAAGTCCAACCCAGTCAAATAGACTCCCCGGAGGATTATGATATAGGTCATAGCTGGTAAATCCGATTAATATTGTAAATATCAGTGGCATTATCGTTATAAACATCATGCCTATCAGACCAGGTGATAATACTATATACGGATAACCACTGTCAATCAGTTTCCTGAAAGACTGCTTAATACCCGGTGCAGCTTTCCCCTGGTCGCGGCGAAAGCCATTTCTGTATGCATCATAGATATTGAATAAATATATTCCCAGAACTATCACTGCCAGAAGAACACTTATTACACCATATACCAGCATAAAAGTAGAGTGATCTTCAATTGGATTTTCACCCAGGGTCAGCAGACCCTTAAGACTTTTAAAAATAAAAGGGATACTATTTAGCACAATAAAGATATTAACAAATAAAAAAATAATCCCTTTAGCCCACTGCCGATTGTAGAGCTGTCCAACACCCATAAATATGCTCGACAAAATAGCTGCTATATATCTTTTAACCCCTCCCCTACCGTTATTATTACTATTGGTTTTACTCAAACTCCTCACCTCATTCATCCAGAACATAAACGGCCTGGCCCCCATTCCCAGTATACAGCCAGGCCGCAAAAAACTAGTCCGTCCTTCTATTTCTTCATCATTGCTATATTTTCTTTAATTTGTTCAACAGCTGCCGGCATAACAACTTCAGGTGGTGCATCACCATTAGCTATAAAGGAAAGTGCATTATTCATTGCCTCCCAGACCTGTGACATTTCTGGAATGTTAGGCATTGGGTGTCCCCTTTCCGCCTGCACTGCAAAAGCGTGGATATCAGGATCATTTTCCAACTCAGGCATAGCTATAACATCACTTCTGGCCGGAATTATTTGTGTTTCCTGGTACTGTCTAAAGTTGAGCTCCTTACTTGTTAACCACTGAATAAATTGCAGGGCTTCTTCTTTTTGCTCACTAAAAGCACTTATATAATAACCCTTAACCCCGACAAATGTATGAGGGTATTCGCCATTATCAAGTGCAGGCATAGTTGCTATACCGTAGTCAATACCTGCCTCCTTATAATTGTTGAAAGCCCATGGTCCATTCAGACACACAGCAAGGTTACCGGAAGTAAATTGTCCATCCATAACATCATAGGTAGTTCCTTCTGGCATTAATCCAGATGTCCTGAAAGATTTGATCAACTCCATAGCCTTTATCGAACCCTCATTGGCTAAGCCTATATCATCTACATCGAATCCGTCCTCAGTGTGTTCAAATACATACCCCCCATGACCAGACATAAAACCATACATGAAGTACAGATCATCTAATTTGGCCATAAAACCATATTGATCTTCAGCAGGTTTATTCAATTCTTTTGCTTTTTCCAGAAACTCTGCAAAAGTATCCGGTATCTCACTGACAAGGTCTCTATTGTAGATAAGTGTAGTGGTCTCCATTGCATAGGGGATGCCGTAGAGTTTGCCGTCCAGCATCATACCCTGTACAGCAGTTGCAGAGTAATTGCTCAGGTCCACCCGGTCTTCGGGTATAGGCCAGAGCAGTCCCTGCAGCACAGGAATACCCAGTTGATCATGAGGCCAGGCCAGGATATCTGCTCCTTTACCAGAAGGTCCATCCAGAGCAAGTTTGTCGTCCTGATCAAGCTGATTAACAGGCAAAACCTCTATTTCCACACCTGTCTCTTCAGTATAGACTTCTCCCATCATATTAAGGAATTCCTCCTGTGCACCCGAACTCTGCCATACTACAAGTTTAGTGACTTCTGCATTAGCTGTAGCCGCAAATATTAAAACTGCTAACATCAATAAAAAGATAAGCGACTTTTTCACTTCTTTCCCATCCTTTCCTTTGTTATTTTTTAATAATAAAAAGTCAAAAAATAATGAGTATATAGATTTTAATAATCTATGCAAACGTTTGAAATATAGGACAAACTACTTCCTTCAATACAACAAATATATCTTATTACTATTCGCCATATCCAACCTTTATGACTAAAAACTAATTCCTGCAACTCAATCAACGATAGCTTGTAAAGGCAGCTTATATCGACAGCTTATTTGAACAGCTTACTTTGACAAAAAAAGACCCATGCCTTCAACAGCATGGATCTTTAATTAATCTCTATATTCTTTTTTAATACCCGGTTTCCCCTAATTAATTCTTATCTCTCTTATGATATGTGGTATGCAGTAGGTGATGTGCCTGACCACTGAGAGGTTCACCAAGGAAATCTTCATATAGTTTCATAACATCCGGGTTTTCATGAGATTTACGGATCTTATTGCTCTTATCTATACTGGCTAGACCCTTAGCCCTTTTGGCCTTCTTCTCATTGCTAACTGGAAGTGGTTGTCCTCCACCGCCAACACAACCGTGTGGGCAGGCCATGACTTCAATCCAGTCAAACTTGGATGTACCAGCCTTTACTTCATCAAGCAATTTGGCTGCATTACCAAGGCCGCTGGCAACTGCTATATTATAGACCTTACCTTCAATTGCAACTTCAGCCTCTGTAATACCTCTGAAACCAAGGTTTAGTTTCTCAAGTCCTTCACCGGTTAATACTTCTTTAACAGTTCTTAAAGCAGCTTCGGTAACTCCACCAGTAGTACCAAAGATAGTACCAGCACCTGTTACATCACCCATGATTTCATCATAATCTTCATCAGGTAGATTGACAAAATCAATACCAACCTCGCTGATCATTCTGGCCAGTTCACGGGTTGTCAGAACTGCATCAGTATCCTGGCAACCGCTATCATGGTGTTCTTCTCTTTCTTTTTCAAACTTCTTGGCTGTACATGGCATGATTGATACAGTAAAGATATCCCTTTTATCAATTCCTATCTTGTTAGCATAATAGGTCTTCGCTATAGCAGAGAACATCTGCTGTGGTGATTTTGCAGATGAAAGATGGTTCAATAAGTCAGGGTAATTGTGTTCAGCAAACTTTACCCATCCTGGACAGCAGGAGGTAATATGAGGTAGGTTCTTATCACCCTTTACCCTTTCGATAAATTCATTACCCTCCTCCAGTATAGTAAGGTCAGCACTGAACTCAGTTGAAAACACAGTATCAAAACCAAGCCTTCTTAAAGCAGCAACCAATTTTCCGGTAACTACTGAACCGGGCTCCATTCCAAATTCTTCACCGATAGTAGCCTGAATAGTAGGCGCAGTCTGAACTACTACATGCTTATCTGAATCTTCAAGTGCAGCCCAGACATTATTTATCTCACTTAATTCGGTTATAGCACCAACAGGACATACAGAAGCACATTGTCCACAATTGGCACAGTTAATTTCACTCTGAGGTAAATCAAAAGCGGTAGTTACAATAGAGTTAAATCCGCGGTCGCTAAATTGTAATGCAGAAACACCCTGCACCTCTTCACAGACCCTCACACAACGTCCGCAGAGAATACATTTATTTGGATCCCTTTTCAGAGAAGGGCCTGTTGCATCAACAGCCAGATCCCGTTTATCCCCAGCAAACTGCTCTACATCTTCCCTGACAATACCCATCTCATGAGTTATATCCTGAAGTTCACAGGTTCCATTACGGTCACAGCCCAGACAATCATTGGGGTGATTGGCTAATAGCAACTCAACATTTGCCTTCCTGGCCTTCCTGGCCCGGGAACTACGGGTACTGATCTTCATTCCATCTACAGCAGGAGTAACACATGAAGCTACCAATCTATTATTATCAACATTTTCAACAACACATACACGACAGGAACCATGTAGTGTCAGATCTGGATGATAACAGAGGGTTGGTACATTAATACCTACTTCACGTGCCGCTTCCAGTACAGTCTTACCAGATTCTACCTGAACTTCCTGATTATCTATAGTTAAGGTAATCTTACTCATCACACGACACTCCTTTTTTTACTAAATTTTCTATCTAAAAACGCATTGATAATTTAGTATGACCATATTCGATTAGGCCTTCTAAAATTTTCTATCTAAAAACGCATTGATAATTTAGTATGACCATATTCGATTAGGCCTTCTAAAATTTTCTATCTATATTAACGTGAATCATATCTATAAATTATCCCTGTGAAATAGCATTTACA